>CABXJB010000017.1 GCA_902512415.1 uncultured Alphaproteobacteria bacterium | reverse complement strand
TTCAATTCACCTAGGAAAAGAAGGAAGTAATAAGTGAACATGAATTATCCATTAGATCAAATACACTCTCTAATTACGCAACTGCTTAAATTCTATTAGTGGTAGTATATTTTAAAATTTTCACAACTTCATCAACAGTCTTTGCTACAGCAGAAGCTGATGCATCAATTTCTTTTAAGGCGTGTTGATGATCATCATTATGTAATACCACTAAATTTTTTGATAAACCAATAGCATAGCCTGCATCAAAAGCTACATTCCATTGTTTGTATTTTTCTCCAAATCTAACTACTACAATATCTGCTTGTTCAATTGCATTTTTAGTTTTTATAGCGTTTATTTTTGCAGATTTATGGTCATGCCAAAATTTTCTATCTTCTTTACCTAAAATTTTTATTCCAACTTCATCAGAAAGTTCATGATTTGTATTTGGAGACAAAAAATCTATTGGTAATTTTAAATTTTTACATTTTTCAATAAGTTCAACTCTCCAATTAGTATGAATTTCACCTGATAGATAAACTGTAAGTTCCATATATATGTTATAAATTCAAAAAATATATTGTAAATATTTTAATGAAGTACAGATTATGATAACATTTAATAATGATTAATAGATTTTCCGTTCCCCCATTATCTGATTGTACAAAAAAATTAGCAAAAGTGGCATCTGGGGAAACAACTCCTAATTTAATTTTATCTAATGCTAGGGTTTTATCCACCTACACAGACAGAATATTAACAAACAAGGAAATATGGATTGCCAATGGTAGAATTGCTTGTGTTAAAGCAAATGGAGAGAGTACTCAAATATTTAATAAATCAGATCTAACAATATATGATGTACAAAATAATATTTTAGCACCTGGCTTAATAGATCCACATATGCACATTGAAAGTAGTATGATTACGGGTTGTGCATATGCAGAACCTGCACTTCTAAATGGAACTACTACGATATTTTGTGATTCACATGAAATTGGCAATGTTAGTGATGTTGAGGGAATAGAATGGATGCTTGAAGATTGTAGACAAGCACCTTTGTCTATATTTCTAACACTGCCAAGCACTATACCAGCAACTAATGATACTTTGGAAACAGCTGGAGGAAGCTTAGATGCAATTAAGGCTTCAAATTTATACAATAAATGGCCTGAGATAATTGGTCTTGGAGAGAAAATGGATTTTGTCTCTGTTTGTAATGCAGACGATTTACCTCATTCTATTATAGCTGAAACTTTAAAAAGAAATTTACCTGTAAGTGGACATGTATTTGGCAGAGAGTTTGTAGCAGCCTATGCCGCATCTGGTATAACAGACACCCACGAAGCAGAGGAAAAACTATTTACGAATGATCTACTTGATGCAGGGTTATGGATTTTTTTACGTGGAGGCAATCCTAAGACACCTTGGAATAGTATTAAAGAGGCTATCAAAGTAATAACTGAATTCAAAGCTAGCACAAAAAGAATATGTGTATGTACTGATGATAGGGATGCAGATGATTTATTTAATTTTGGTCTAGATTGGGTGGTTCGTCAAGCAAGGGATTTAGGTATTGATAAAGCAAATGCTTGGTCTATGGGCTCATTACACCCTGCAACACGCTATAATATTGATAGAGATTATGGTGCTCTTGGTCATAGCAGAAGAGCTGATATAATTATGATTGATGATGAGCTTAAAGTTCACAATACTTGGTTAGGAGGGGAACTGGTAGTTGAAAATAAAAAAATTACATCTCTTTTGGATGATCAACTTACTAATAAAAGATTTAAATATCCCTCTAAAGCTTACAATACTGTTCATCTACCTAAAAATATACAAATGATTCCTCAAATACCTAAAAAAGATAAATTTAAAATTAATGTAATTAGAGCTCAACTGCCAGGTATAGTAACATTCAAAGAACAAATACATATAAATGAGAATATCAGAGATTGGTCTCAAGTAATGCAATCTAATAAATTATGTCATTTATGCGTGATTGAACGGCATAATAAAAGTGGAGATTATGCTCACGGTTTCCTGAAAGATTTTAATTTAGTAAGAGGGGCAGTTGCAAGCAGCGTAGGTCATGATGCTCACAATATCATTGTTGCTGGTTTAAATGCAGAAGATATGCAATATGCAGTTGAGAGAATCAATGAAACTCAAGGCGGTATAGTTATTATTAATAATAAAAAACTAATTGCTGAAGTAAAATTACCTATTGCAGGGTTATTATCTGATAAAAAGGCATCAGAGGTAGCAATTGAAAATGAAATATTTAAAAAATCATGGATAGAAGCTGGATGCAACCTTCCTTATATGGGTTTTAACTTATTACCGTTATCAGTTATACCTAATTTTCGGATTACAAATAAAGGTTTGATAGATGTCAACGCTATGACAATTGAACCATTATTTGAATAAGAAACTCTTAAATTATAATAATTTTTAATATAAATTATTAATTGTAATTTATTATAAATATTTTAAGGGGTAAAAAATAATCATGAAAAAAGTCTTATACGTTTTACATCAAAAAACTTCAGTAACAGGAGATGTAGGAATTAAATTTAAAAATAGAGGTTTTTCAGCTGATATTGTTAGGCCACCTTTAGGTGATATTCTGCCAACTGATTTATCACCTTATTCTGCTATTGTTATTTTTGGTGGCCCAATGAGTGTCAATGATGATGAACATTTTTTAAGAGATGAAATTAATTGGATGCAAAACGTTATAGACTCAAATGTTCCTTTTTTAGGTATCTGTCTTGGTGCACAAATTTTAGCTAAATATCTTGGTTGCGATGTTATAAAAAATCAGAATGATCTTGCAGAAATAGGATTTTATGAAATTGAACCTACAAAAGAAGGTCATGAAATATTTAAAAATCAAAACATCTTTTATCAATTTCATACTGAGGGTTTTGAAATTCCAGAAGAATGCCAACTTCTTGCACGTGGTGATATTTTTCACAATCAAGCATTTAGATTTCAGAACTGTTACGCTTTACAATTCCATCCAGAAGTAAATTTTTTACTTCATATAAGATGGGTTTTCCTGGTTTTAATAAAGAAACCAAAAATATTATTCCGCAAAGGTTCTCAAAACTTATTTTATCAACTTTACTTTCGTTTTAAGTATAATAAATCAGTTTCATTATGGCTGGATTCCTTTTTAGATAACTATTTACTTGCTCAAAAATAGATAAATACTCTATAAATATTTGTTTTGTTAATTGAAAACTTATATTATTGTCCTGTAAAATCGATATCATTTTCTGAAGTAAAAAATCTGAAAATAATTGAAAATAAGGGAATTGAAAATGATCGAATTTTTGCATTTGTCCAAAATCAAGATCAAAGTAAAATAGAATTATTAATTAATGATCCAGATTCTAGAAAATTAAATAATTTTGTAACTTTAAAGAATAGTCCAGAATTAAATAAATATAATTTTGTATTTATTGATAATAAATTAATTTTAAGAGAAAATAAAAGAGAAATATTATCGATCAATCCTTATTCTGCTGACCAACAAACTATAATTTCAAAAAAAATAAGAGACTTGATTCATAAAGAAAAAAAAATAGACTTTGTAATTGATAAAAAAAATCCATTTTTTGATACAATGCCAAATAATTCTATTTCTTTAATAAACAAAAATAGCATTAATCATTTTGCAAATAAAATTTCTACAAATATTGAATTTGAACGTTTCAGAGGAAATATATACTTGAATGATCTTGCGCCTTGGGAGGAGAGAGGTTGGATTGGTAAAACTATTGAAATTAATAATATAAATTTTTTCGTTACTAGTGAAATTCCAAGATGTTCAGCAACTAACTTAAAACCTAATACTGATGATCAAACCTTAAACTTACCAAATATGCTTAAAAAAACATATGATCACATCAATATGGGAGTATATCTAATTCCAAAAAATAATGGTACAATTTCAATCGAAAATAAAATAAAAATTAATGAATAGATTATTTACAAAATATTCAGATCAAATAAATGGATATTTGTTTGTTCTACCTGCTTTTTTAATTATTAGTTTATTTGGAATTTTTCCAGTTTTTTTTGGTATGTATATGAGTGTGCATAAATGGAAAGTTTTTAAAGGAAGGTTTCTTGGTTTTGAAAATTATCAAAAAATACTTGGTGATATAGGGTCGTTTTGGATATTTATTTTAGGTCTCTTAATGATGATATCCTCATATTGGGTATGGTCAGAATTCAAAAATAAATTTTCTAACAAACTTTTCTGTTTTATTATTTCTTTTTTAATACTCATTTTAAGTCTTTTTTTAATTAATATTAGTTGGGCAGATATGATGGAGAAAGGAGATGAGGATTTTCTTAATTCGTTAATTTATATTTTTTATTATTCTTTTTTTGCAATCACAACTGAAGTGGGTTTAGGCTTGTTAATTGCTTTTGCTTTATATCAAAAATTAAAAGGTAAGCAGTTATTTCAAATGGTTTTATTATTTCCATATATTACGCCAGCGGTAATGGGAGGTGCAGTTTTTTTTATTATATTTGGAAAAGCAGAAAACTCTATTCTTAATGAGTTTATTGGTTATTTTGGTTATGACCCACAAATGTGGTTGTTTGATAAGAGAAAATTATCTGAAGTATTATTTGGTATAAAAATGGAAGGTTTTTTTGCCGGTCCAAGTTTAGCTTTAACAACTTCTATATTCTATGGTGTCTGGTCCTATACTGGTTATTATGCAATCATTCTTCTTGCGGGTTTATCAATTATACCATCAGATCTATACGAGGCAGCTAAAGCAGAAGGGGCTTCAAGATGGCAAACATTTACTAAAATTACAGTCCCACTTTTAATGCCTATCATTTTCTTTTTATTATTGACTGGTTTTATAAACTCATTTCAGGCATTTAATCATATTTTAGTTATGAAAACATCTTCAGCTGGAGAAACAATGGATGTTGTCACTATAGAAATTTTCGATCATTTTTGGGATCGTGTTAAATTTGGATATGCAGCTGCAGAAGGTGTTGTTTTATTTATAATTTTGAATGTTCTGGCAATTTCACAATATGTCATCTTTAGAAAACGTTTAAATTATGATTAAGTTTAATCAAAAAGAATTAATTATCCCTTACATCATTTTATTTTTTGTGATGTTTGTATCAGTTTATCCATTATTATATATGATTAGCGTATCCTTAATGACAGCTGGTGAAGCTTCAAATCAGTATTTATTTCCAAAACAATTAAGATTTGAAAATTATTTAAAAGTTTGGACTTCAAATAATTTTCAACAATATACCTTAAATAGTATTATTATAAGTGGCATAATTGTAATTGGAGTTTTGTGCACAAGTATCCCTGCAGCTTATGCTTTTGCCAAGATTAATTTCCCATTTAGAGATGTAATTTTTTATTCATTACTTTTATCATTAATGATCCCTGAAATTATTGCTCTTTTACCACACTTACTCATTATAAGAGGTAATATATTTCCACTTCCATTTGGACCTTCTTGGATGAATTCTCTTCAAGGGTTAACAGTCCCATTTTTTGGAAATGTTTTTATAATTTTCTTATTAAGACAATACATAAAAAAAATTCCAAATGAATTATGGGATGCAGCCAGAATGGATGGTTCTTCTCATTTTTATTTTTTACGAAAAGTAGTAATTCCAATGAGCATGCCGATTATTGTTACTGTTTCTTTATTCGCATTTATTTTGGCTTGGAATTCATTTGCTTGGCCTTTACTGATACTTACAAAGGAAGACTGGTTCCCTGTTACAGTGTCTATTTATAGTTTTATTAGAGAAGCTGGCACAAACTATCATTTATTGATGGCTGCATCATTAATTTCAATATCTCCTGTATTACTATTATACTTTTTCACACAGAAGCTTTTTTTAGAAAGTATTTCAAATTTTGGTCTCAAACAGTAATTGTTAACAATTTTTTGTAATTAGATAGTAATAGAATCATAGTATTTCATGATTAAAATGCTATTCTTAATTAGGGGTGTGATTATGATTTATAAAATATTGATTAAGGTTGTTTTTTTAACAACATTTTTATTTTCTTCTCAATTATTTGCGGTTTCTGCTTCAGATATTGAGAGTGCAAATCCAGAAGGTCAAACTGTAGAATTCTGGGTTCAATACTCGGATGAACGTTTAGATTTTATGAAATCTAGAGCTGAAAGGTTCGAAGCTGAAACTGGTATTAAAGTTAATATTACCTACAAAGGTCACTATGGTAAAGTTCAATCAGCTATGATGACTTCTGCAGGAACTCCAGACCAAGCAGATGTTGCAAGAGGTTATGGAAATGCAGCTGCAGACATGTATCAAATTGGTGCAGCAATGGATCAAAGTATTATAGCTAATAGTAAAAAATGGGGCGTAACTCAAGATGATATAGATGATTGGGGAGCAAACTGGACAGTTGGTTTTTCAGGTTATTTTGATGGCAATCCAAAATTACTTCATGAAGTTGGAAAATCAATTGAGGTAGTTTATTATAATAAAGATTGGTTGAGTGAATTAGGATTATCTGAACCACAAACACCTGCTGAATTTGCTGAAGCAGCTTGTGCTGCTACTAACAGTACTTTTAGTGGTAGTGTTGGAGATGCTGCAAGTCTTGGTTATGAAATAGATACTGATGCAAGTAATTTTGCAGCATGGGTTTTTGCTCATGGTGGCGATGTATTTGATTATGATGCAGGTCAATATATTCTTAATGGTCCAGCTGCAGTTGCGGCAATGGAATTTATTCAGGGTATGGCAAATAAAGGTTGTGCTCAGGTAACAAGAGATAAATATGCTGATCAACAATATCTTGGATTAGGTACAAATTTATTTGCATTAGGATCAACTTCTGGAATTACATATTTTCAAAATGCAATTGAAGGTGGTTACAACGGAAATTGGGAAATATCTGCTGTACCTCATACAACTTCTAAACCAGTAATGAATTTATATGGCGGAGGTTTGATAATGGGTAATAAAGGAAACGCTGATAAAATGGTAGCAGCATATCAATGGATGAAATACATTACTGATACTGAAAATTCAGCTGTTTGGTCTACTGAAAGTGGCTATGGTTTTGTTAGAACTTCTTCAGCAAATCATCCTCTAATTGTTGCGAAGAGAAATGATCTTCCGCAATATGACAGATCATTAGGCTTAATACAGTATGGTAAAGGAGAACCTTCGGTTCCTGCTTATTATTCTGTAAGAGGTGAGATTGAAAAAGCTTATGCGGCTATTATTAATGGGGATGACATTATGTCTACACTAAATAGCTTAAATGATGAAGCAAATGCAATTTTAGCTGATGCAATTGAAAATTAAATAAAGACTTTATATGTTGAAAGGGTGGTTTATAACCACCCTTTTTTATTTATGATTATAGTTTGTTCTTTAAGTGATTTAGTTAATGTTTGTGAGAGTGTTAAGCCTAAGTATTTAATATCAGTTATTGATCCTGGATATGAACCGGAGACACCTAAATTTGTTCAAAATCATCTTAAGCTTGGATTTGATGATATTATTAAAGTAAGTGCAGATAATCATATTTTTAGACTTAATACAGATGAGATACCTCAATTACCACCTAATCACTCTCATATTGATTCAATAGAAAAATTTACTAATAAATGGGATGTAAAAGAGGATATTGTTATTCATTGTTGGTGTGGAGTATCAAGGTCTATGGCAACTGCTACATACTTATTGTGTAAAAAAAATATCGAAAACATAGAAAGTAACGTTCAATACATTCGTTCGATTGCTCCTCATGCAAATCCTAACAAACTATTAATAAATTTATTTGAAGAAAATTTGGGCACAAACGGGCAAATTATAAAATCTTATAAGAAATACCCATATACAAAAACTTATGATTGCTCTTCAAATTTTGCTCCAATTACATTATTTAAATATGAAGAAATGATAAATTTTAAAATGAAAGAATTTTAAATGAAAGAATATGTAAGAACAATTCTAGACTATCCTGTGAAAGGTATTCAATTCAGAGATATTACAACACTTCTTCAAGATGCAGGTCATTTTAAGCAAGTAATCAATGAAATGACTGATCCTTGGAAAGATTCTGAAATAGATGCAGTTCTTAGCATAGAGTCTCGCGGCTTCATAATGGCGGGGGCAATTGCTTATAATTTAAATACTGCTTTTATACCTCTAAGAAAGCCAGATAAGCTTCCTGGAGAAACATATAAAGTTTCTTATACTTTAGAATATGGATCAACAGAAATGCATATTCATAAAGATGCTCTTGATAGCCATAAAAATTTATTAATTATAGATGATTTGCTTGCCACAGGAGGTACAGCAATTGCTGCTATTGATTTAATTGATATGTTTGAAAAAAAAAATATTGTTGGAGCAGGTTTTATCATTAACCTTCCAGATTTAAAGGGTGATAAAAAACTTGAAGAAAGAGGAGTTAAGATTCATTCATTAATGGACTTTTAATGAAGACTGCAGTTTTAGTTGGTTTTAAAAGATCTCCATTTACAATTGCTAATAAAGGACTGTTAGCATCTGTAAGGCCTGAGGATATTTTGTCTCAAGTTATTAATGACTTAATCCAAACAACAAATATTAATAAAACAGATATAGAAGATATAATAGCAGGTTGTGCTTATCCTGAAGGAGCTCAAGGTTATAATATTGCTAAGATAGTTTCTTTTATGACTGATATGCCTGAACACGTTGGAGGCATGACTATTAATCGTTGGTGCGGATCATCTATGCAGGCAATTCATTCTGCCGCAGGTGCAATTTCTATGAATGCTGGAAAAGTTTTTATTTGTTGTGGTATTGAATCAATGACATCTGTCCCAATAAATGGATTAAATTATTCCCCAAATCCTGAACTTTTAAAACACAAACCTGATGTTTATTTATCAATGGGTCTAACAGCTGAAAATGTAGCAAAAAAATTTGATATCTCCAGAAAGGAACAGCAAGAATTCGCAATTCAAAGTCATACCAAGGCATTTAAAGCCCAAACTACAAATGCGTTTGATGAAGAGATTACAATCATTAAAAATCATGAAATTGAAGTTGTTAAAGATGGAGCAATAAGACCAAACACTAACCAAGAGATTTTAGATGGCCTTAAATTAGTTTTTGATCAAAAGGGAACTGTTACAGCTGGTACTGCCTCCCCACTAACTGATGGAGCTTCTGCTACTTTAATTTGTGAAGAAGAATATGAAAAAACTAATAACCTTACTATTTTGGCAAAAATAAAATCCACTGCCATTAATGGATGTCCACCTGAATTGATGGGATTAGGTCCAATTGGTGCAACTAAAAAAGCTTTAAAAAGAGCTGAATTAAACATTAATGATATTGATGTAATAGAATTGAATGAAGCTTTTGCTTCTCAATCTCTTGCATGCATAAAAGAATTACATATAAATCCAGATAGAGTTAATATTGAGGGTGGGGCAATTGCGTTAGGGCACCCACTTGGTGCTACAGGCGCTAGAATAACTGCTAAAGCTGCTTCATTATTGAAAAAAAATAATAAACAATACGCATTAGCAACACAATGTATTGGTCTTGGACAAGGTATTGCAACAGTATTAGAAAGAGTTGAGTAATTATGCAAGTTTATAAAACGCCATTAAGAGAATATAAATTTCTATTAGAGGATTTTTTAAAATTAAAAAATAATAAAGTTTTAACAAATAGAAATTTAGAAATTAATGATCTTCTGATGATATTAGAAGAGGCGTCTAAAATGTGTGAAGAAACACTTTTACCTTTGAATGCTATTGGTGATCAGGAAGGATGTGTTTTTGATAATGGTAAAGTTATTGCCCCTAAAGGTTTTAAAGAAGCCTATAAAGTTTTTTCAGAAAATGGATGGCAAGGTATTAAAGTGAAAGAGAAATATGGGGGTCAAGATCTTCCATATATTATGAATATGTTTTTGGATGAAATGGTGAGCTCAACAAATATGTCTTTCGGCCTTTACCCAGGACTAACAGCTAATGCTATTGATGCATTAGAGAAAAGTGCTACTGAAGAATTAAAGCAGATATATCTTCCGAATTTAACTTCAGGAAAATGGACTGGAACAATGAATTTAACAGAGCCTCAATGCGGTACTGATCTTGGGTTAAGTAAAACTATGGCGAAACCCAATGAAGATGGATCTTACAAAATTACTGGTACAAAAATCTTTATAACTTGCGGAGAGCATGACTTAAGCGAAAATGTAATACATTTAGTTTTAGCCAGAACTCCAAACGCACCAGACGGCATAAAAGGTATTAGTCTTTTTATTGTACCTAAAATTATTCCAAATAAAGACGGAACTCTTGGTAAAGAAAATAATGTTAAGTGCGGATCAATTGAAAAGAAAATGGGAATTAAAGCAAGCCCAACATGTGTAATGCATTATGAAGAAGCTCAAGGATGGCTTGTTGGTGATTTAAATAAAGGAATGAAGGCCATGTTTATAATGATGAATGGGGCAAGATTATTTGTTGGTATTCAAGGGATAGGTCTTTCAGAAACAGCATATCAATCTGCATTACATTACTCCAAAGAACGTGTGCAAGGTAAACTTTCTGATAGTCAGAATATAGCTGATCCAATTATTGTTCATCCAGAAATTAGAAAAAATTTAATGTTTATGAAATCGTTGAATGATGGAATTAGGGGATTAATGCTTAAAGCTGGATATGCTTTTGACTTAATAGACTCAGATCAAAGTAAAGAATTAAGTGAGTCTTCTGAAAATCTAATAGCTTTATTAACTCCTATATTAAAATCATTTGCTACTGATAAATCAATGGAAATAACAAATCATGCATTGCAAATTTATGGTGGGCATGGATACATTACTGATCATGGGATGGAGCAATTAGTTAGAGATGCAAGAATAACACCAATTTATGAAGGCACTAATGGCATTCAAGCTTTAGATTTAATAGGAAGAAAATTCAATATTCATAATGGATTAATTATAAATCAATACTTAGATCAAATTAATAAATTTTTAAATAATAATCAAGATAACAATAGAATGCATAAATTTATAAAACTTTTTGAGCCATCTTATAATGATTTAAAAGATTGTATCAATTTTATAAAAGAAATTGAATTATCAAACTCCCAAGAAATCAATGCACATGCTTTAGATTTTTTAAATATTTTTGCTCTTGTTGCAGTTGGCTTTACTTGGTTACAATTTATTCAGATTTCTTTAAGTAAAACTGAAAACAATAAAGATGATTTTTATTTTTCAAAGATTCAATTAGGGGATTTTTATCTTACAAAAGTTATTTATGAGACAAAAAAATATAAAAATAATATTTATTCTTCTGGTAAGTTGTATAATGAGTTTGAGGATAAATATTTTGAAAGCGGTATATAAATGACGATTAAAATTTACAAACCTTCAAAATCTTCAATGCAATCAGGTTTAGGAAATACTAAACAATGGCTTGCTGAATACATATCAGAGAAAGATAAAATTAAAGATACGTTAATGGGTTGGAATAGTTCTTTGGATACTAAAGAACAAATTAAAATTTTTTTTGAAACAAAAGACCAAGCAATTGAATGGGCTAAAAAAAATAACGAACAGTTTATTGTTATTGAACCAAAAGAAAGAAAAATTAAACCAAAAAACTATGCATCAAATTTTGATATGAATAGAAAAGAGCCTTGGACACATTAATCTTTTGAATTTATTTATTGTATGATAAAGGACATTTAAGCGCTCTTAGCTCAGTGGATAGAGCATCGGTTTTCTAAACCGAGGGTCGCAGGTTCGAATCCTGCAGAGCGCGCCATTATAGATTATATTATGTTATGATATATAAATTAAATTGTCATTGTCGAGCTGTAGAACTTGAAGTTGAAACAGATCTTCAAACAATAAAACAGTGTAATTGCTCTATTTGCATAAGAAAAAATGCAAAAATGTGTATGGTTTCAAAAGATTCTGTAAAAATTATTAAAGGTAAGGAAAATCTTAGTTCATATAAATTTAATACAATGATTGCTGAACATTTTTTCTGTAAAACTTGTGGTATTTATACTCATCATAATAGAAGAAGTGACCCTAATGGTGCCGCAATAAATATTGGATGTATTGATGAAATTAATCCTTTTGATTTTAAAGCTGATTTTGTTGATATGAAAAATAAATAATTTTTATGTCTTTGGAATTTTTAATTTCAAAAATAAAATTGAATAATTTTTTACTTATAGGAAGAGCAGGAGTAGATATTTACCCTGATCCTCCTGGTACGAAAACTGAACATGCAAAAAATTTTATAACTCACCTAGGTGGTTCTTCAGCAAACATGGGTGTAGAATTAACTAAATTTGGAGGTGCATGCTCTTTGCTTACACGAGTATCTAATGATGCTCTTGGAAGATTAGTATTAAATCAATTAGATTTTTATGGTGTTAAAAAAGACTTAATAAAATTTGAGGATAATGAGTCAAGAATTTCATTTGCCATCGTTGAATCAACAACTGAAGACCATCAATCAATAATATATAGACATAAAGCTGCAGATCTTTTTTTAAATAAGGAAGATATAGATTTTGCTATAATTACTAATTATGATTGCTTATTAATAACTGGAACTTCATTAGCGGCGCAGCCATCACGTGACGCTGTTTTATATGCTCTTGATGTTGCAAAAAAGAATAATATTCCTGTTATTTTAGATATTGATTACAGACCATATACTTGGGAATCACCTCATATAGCTAAAGAAATATATAATAAAGCAGCAGAGAAATGTTCTGGAATAATAGGTAATGATGAGGAGTTTAGTGTGCTCTCTGGTAATTATTTAGAGGGGTTGAATTATGCGAAAAATCTATCCATTAACTGTGATTTAGTAATTTATAAAAAAGGAGAAAAGGGATCAATCACTTTTGTTGATAGTAAGGAAATAACAAAAGGAATATTTTCTGTTAAGCCACTTAAACCAACTGGGGCGGGAGATGCATTTATGGGTGCGCTAATTGGAGCTTTATTAAAAAATTATGATATAGAAAAAGCAATTGAAATTGGGTCAGCTGCAGCTGCGATAGTTGTAACTAAGGTTGGTTGTGCACCGGCTATGCCTGACTTAAATGAAATTTTAGAATTTATGAAAACTAATACAATTAACTAAGGAGAAAAATAATGCACATACCGCCTTTTGATAATAACAATAAGCCTATTGTTAATATGGATGATAAACATGTTCCATTTAATTATTTTAATATTGTTAAACTAAATAAAGATCAAAATTTTGAATATGTAACTCCTGGTTATGAAACATGCATTGTGCCTGCAACAGGTACTATCAATGTCAATGTTGAAGGTTTTGAAGTAAATAGTTTAGGTACTAGAACTATTGATGTTTGGGGCGGTGAACCCGAAGGTGTATATGTTCCATCAGGTGCAAAAGCTTCTTTTGTTGCTCTTAATGACTCAGAAGTTTTCATAGCAGGAGCAAAGTTTGACAAAACATTAGAACCATTTGCTGTTAGGACTGATGAAATTGATATGGTTCAATATGGCTCAGACGATACAAAAACTCATAGAAAAATTAAACATATTCTTGGTGCCAAACATCATGATAAAGTTGGTAGATTGCTCTGTAACGAATTGTATACTGTAGGGCAGGGTGGTTGGTCAGGATTCCCACCTCATAAGCATGATACTGATAGACTTCCAGATGAAACACGACATGATGAAACATACAATTATCGTTTTCGCCCAAATAACGGATTTGGTTTTCAATTATTTCAACAAGTTGATGAGAAAGTTGGAAAGGCAGAACATATAATTGATGGATCAACAATTGCTATTAGAACAGGATATCATCCTTGCGTTGTAGCGCCTGGGTATGAGATGTATTATTTTACAATTTTAGGCGGACTTTCACAAAGATCTCTTGTTCAATACTTTCAACCTGAGCATGCATATCAAGTAGAAACGATACCAGGTATTAAAGATATGATTGCTAAATATAAATAATGACTGCAGTATCTTTAAAAAAAATTTTAAATGATGCTAATAAAAATAATTATGCTGTTGCAGGTTTAGTCGTATTAGCTTGGGATGATGCTTTAGCTTTTACTAAGGCTGCAGATGAAACTGGTATACCAATTATTTTGCAGGCAGGCCCTTCTTGTAGAGCTCATACACCTGTCCCACTTTTAGGAAAAATGTTTAGATATCTTGCAGAACAAACAAAAACTCATGTTTGTTGTCATATAGATCATGGTTATACCGTTAGAGAATGTGTTGAAGGAATAGATTCAGGTTTTACGTCTGTAATGTTTGATGGATCCAAATTATCATTAAAAGAAAACATCAAACTAACATCAATAATAGTGAAAAAAGCTCAGATGGCTAAAGTGTCCGTTGAGGGTGAAATTGGTTTTGTTGGCTATTCTAATGGCAAATCTTCAGAAGGAACTTTACCTGATGAGGCAATTTCATTTGCTAAAAATAGTGGTGTCGATGCAATGGCTATATCTGTTGGTAATACTCATTTACAAACTAATAAAATTGCAAAAATAGATATAGAAAAAATTAAACAAATTCAAAACTCAACATCAACACCTTTAGTTTTGCATGGAGGAAGTGGTATTCCTAATCGCATAAGAAAAAAATTAGCAAAAGAAACTAATATTGCTAAATTTAACATTGGAACTGAATTACGCATGACTTTTGGTAATGCTCTAAGAAAACAAGTAAAAAATAACCCAAAAATTTATGATAGACTGCAGTTATTAAAACCAACAATTCCAGAAATTACAAAAATCACAAAAAAAATAATTAAAAATTTTGGACCAAAATAAATGGAAACGATTTTTGTTGCAGCATTAAAAGATGAAACTCCTGAATTAAGTAAATTTCATCATACAGGAGTAGGAAAAATTAATGCCTCAATAAAACTAATGAAGTTAATACATTTATACAAACCAACTCAAGTAATTAATTATGGTACTGCTGGATCATTAAAAAGAGAAATTAATGGACTTGTAGAATGCACTACTTTTGTTCAACATGATATGGATGCAAGAGGCTTATTAAATTTTCAACTAGGCGAAACTCCTTTTGATTCAATTTCCACAATTACATTGTCAAATGAAGGTTATATCTGTGGTACAGGTGATAGATTTGTTAAAAATAAATTAGAACTTGAATGTGATATAGTGGATATGGAAGCTTATGCTTTAGCAAAAGTTTGTAAGATCCATAATATTGACTTTAAATGTTATAAATATATTTCTGACTATGCAAATGATGATTCATCTAATGACTGGATTGAGAACTGTAATAAAGGCGCTAGTCACTTCTTGTCTTTGTATCCAGCTTGTAAATAAATGTTTTTAAAAATTTTAGAAAAACTTGGAAGAAAAAAAACAGTATTAGATAGAGGACCCTCACATCCAGAGTTTGATAAAGCAAAACCATGGTTAGAGAGGTATTATGTATTATTTAGACATAGACCTCATTGGTTTCCCTTCAATATTCTAATTCATAGAATGTTAGATGATGATCACGGAGATGGAGTTCACAATCATATGTGTCCTTACATTACAATTATATTAAAAGGAGGATATTGGGAGACTACATCGAAGGGAAAATTTTGGAGAAAACCTGGATATATTGGATTTAGATCTGCTGACCATCTACACCGAGTTGATTTAAAACCAAACACCAATACAATGACTTTATTTATACCAGGTCCTTTTGGTACTAGAAAAACCAAAAGAGCAGATTACAAAACTAATTTTTAGTATTTACAACAATTAATTGTTTTATATAGACTTTAAACAAATAAGTAGGACACTAGCCTGATTAAAAAAAAGGATTGTTAAAAGGTTTTTTTTATAATGACAATTAAGAGTTTATTTTTTTTTACAATATTATTAATAATTTATTTTCCAAAATTAACTTATGGGTGTGATGCTACTTTCACTGGAACCAGTAATACTCAAACGATAGTAACTGGCACTGATTGCAATATAACTGTTGGTGATGGTAGCACTACTACTACATTTACAGGATTAGCCAGTAATAATAGGCATGCAATAAGAACTACCAATGGTATCGGTACTACGATTACAGTAAAAGATGCGGCCAAAATAAATCCTAAAAGATATGGAATTGTTCACGATGCTGGTACAGGTACCATTCAAACTATTACAGTAGAAAATGGTGGAACGATAGAAGCTACTGATTCTAGCAGTAGTAAAATTGGTAGCGCAATATGGAATTATTCTACCATTGTAAATATAATCAATGACGGAACTATTGAATCAAACACAAGAAATGGAATTGTAAATGGTAGAGATGGAAAAATTACTAAAATTCATAATCAAAGTAATGGTGTGATTAAATCTGGAAAAGAGTGGGCGATCAAAAATGTTAATGGGGGTGAAATTGTAGAAATAGTAAATGAAGGATCTATTGAAACTCCCGATGAAGTAGCAATTAGAAACCATGGCAGTGGGTCAAAAATTACTCTAATAGAAAATAAATCAGGTGGTCAAATAAAAGCTACTCATAATACTATTCAAATTGATAGCGATGCTACAATAACAACAATCACTAATGCTGGAACAATTACAGCATCTGGGAGTAACGGAAAAACTATAAGAGTAGGCGGTGGTACAGTAGGGACTATAAATAATTCAGGAACTATTTCTGCTACTAAAAATACTGGCACTAATATAGATGGTCAAGCAATTTGGGTTTCTGGAAGTGGTGCTAAAGTTGATAATATAATAAACTCTGGAACTATTTCTACCTTACAAGGTGATGGTACAATTTATACTAGCTCACTTGGAACTATAGTTACAATAACAAACTCAGGAACTATTTCTGCGAGCAATGGAACGGCTGGAATAACGAATAAAGGAACGATCACTACGATAAATAATTCTGGAACTATTACTGATGCTACTGATGACGGAATTTTAAATGAAGGAACTATCACAACTATTACCAATACTGGAACGATAACAGGTGGTAGCGGTACAGGAGATGTAGATATTAAAAACTCATCTGGAACAATTACAACATTAAATAACGATCAAGGAGGTAATGATGCACTTACATATGATGTAGTGCTTCCAACAAATTACAATGTAATAGTTAATAGCGCTTCTGATTATGGTAAAATAGTTTTTAGCAATAAATCTGGCACAACAACTTTTGGTGTTGATAGTACTTCAACATTTACTGGTGCATCAGTAAACACAACTTATAGCGATGTAATTAGCGGTTTAACAGAAAGTGATTTAGAATCATGCACAAGTGATACAGATTGCACAACTGGTAATAATTTTGAAGGAACAAATAAATATTATTGGAAATTAGATGATACAAATGGTGATGATGATTGGGATTTAATCATTACTTCTATTAAAAGTTCAATTCCACCAGCTTCTACGTTGCCTAAAACACCCACTCTTGAATCAATGAATAGTCTTAAATCAGTAACAGATGCAAATTTTGCGCATATGAATACTTATGATTGTGATTTTTTTGGCAATAATAATGATTCATGCTTATCTTTAGGTGCTAGACGTTCTGAAGTTACAAATCCAAGTTCAACAACAGATGGTATAGTGCTAGTAGCTGGAAAGAAATATTCTGATCATCTAAGATTTGGTGGTTTCTACCATACTAATACTAATCATAACACTTCAAAAAATTTAAAACTCTCAGATAAAACACCTCTACTTGGTAGTTTAATTGTCTGGAATCAATCAAGGTTTGGTTTAGGATTTCAAGTAAAGTACGCAAATGCTTATCAAGAAAAAAATGCTACTATCACCCGTGAAGCAGGAGAAAATTCAGAAGAAGGGACAGGATCAACAACTACATCAGCAATCAGTAATACAATAGAAACACGTTATATATTGTCAAAAAAACGAAAAATAAATTATATTCCGTATTTTGCTGCAAGACATGCAATCAAAACACAGGATAGCTTCACTGAAGTAGGACCAACATCTCCTCTTACTTATAATACAATTAAAGATGAAGCATTTACAGTTTTATTAGGCTCAAGATTTGATTCAAATTTAACATCAATATTTAACTTGTATGGTAGTTTAGGGATAGAACATGATATTTATCACACTATTGATAAATTAGTACCTACTGGTATGTCAGGCCTTCCTACTGTAAACCTTGATGCAAATTTGAAAAAAACTCGCCCAGTAGTTTCCATTGGCTTTGATTATGAATTATCTTCTAATTCAAGATTCTCTGGAGTTGTTCAATACCAAGAGTTAGCTTTTGAATCGATGACACAAACAAATACATATTTTTATTATTCAATGGCCTTTTAATTAATATTTTATTATAAAAATTTATACAGGAGTTAAGAAATATGAAAAAAGCTTATTGGGTGGGCATTGTTAACGTTAAAAATCATGATGAATATAAAAAATACACAGATATAGCAGGACCAGCATTAATTGCTGCAGGGGCTAAAATTTTAAGTAGGGGGGGTAAAATTATAAACTTAGAAGGAAACCAAATGAATCGCTTAGTTGTTATTGAATTTCCATCAATGGAACATGCTGAAACATTTTATCATTCTGAAGAGTATAAAAAGGGTTTAAAATATCTTAACAATGATGTGTGTGATCGCTTTTTAAATATTGCAGAGGGTTTGGATTAATACATTCCATCAAATATTAATTTTGTGCCGCTTAAAAAAAGAAGAATATAAACAATATTAAAAAATAATTTTTCAGGAATTTTTTTTTGAATAAAGTATCCGATTAACACACTAATAAATGCAAGTGGTAGTAATATTAAAGAGACCACTAAGTTTGATGGTGCTAGCAAACCAACATAATAATAGGGAATTAGTTTTACAAGATTAATAACTAAAAAAGCTAAAGTCATTGTGCCTATAAATGAAATTTTATCTAATTTTAAGGGCAGTATATAAAAATTAATAGGTGGGTTACCTGCATGAATTAAAAAACTTGTATATCCAGCAATTGATGACCAAAAATAACCTTTTATTTTTGTCGGTCGTAATAAAAAATTACTTTTTTGAATAAAAGATACTAGGACAAATATAATTGAAATAACACCAACCATAATTCTTATCTGATCTTCATTAGTGTATTTAAAAGTAAATGTTCCAAATAAAATACCAATAATAGACGCAGGTATAATTATTTTTAAAATTTTATTTATCCATTTTTTCCAATATAAATAGATAGCAGAGAAATCCATTATAATTAAAAGAGGAAGAAGAATACCAGCAGCTTGAAGAGGGCTCATAACAAAAGACATTACCGGTACAGCTAGCATCGCTATAGGTCCAGGCACACCACCTTTAGAGAGACCAAATACAAAAACGCCAAAGGATGCAAAAATTAAAAAAACAGGATCCATTAAATAATTATTTAAGAACTTTTAGAGCATTTAATATATCGTTAATCTGATCTTGTGAGTCTTCTAAGCCGCAGTAAACACGAATTAGATTTCCTTTTACTTCACTTTTAAATGTTCTTTTGCTAAGTGGTGGGAATGTTATTAAACTTTCAAATCCTCCCCAGCTATAACCTAGTTTAAAGATTTTTAATTTTTTATAAAATTTCTCAATAGATTTATGAGAAAATTTTTTCTTTAAGGAGAAAGCAAATAATCCAGAACTTCCTGTAAAATCTCTTTTCCAAATCTGGTGATTGGGAAAATTTGGAAGAGCAGGGTGGTACACTTTATCAATAAGCGGATGTAGTAATAATTTATTAGCTAAGTTTAAAGTATTTTTTTCAATTTGTTTCATTCTTAAATTTAATGTAGGTATTCCTCTTAAGGCTAAATATACTTCTTCTGAACCAGGACACATTCCTAATGTTTTGGATGTAATTCTTATTTCTTTTGAATGTTTTTTATCAGAACTTACAAAACCTATTAAAACATCAGAATGTCCGTTTATATATTTTGTTCCTGCATCAATTATAATATTTATACCAAGTTTTATTGGATTACAAAATAATGGAGATGCCCAAGTATTATCTAGTACTGTGGGGATATTATTTTTTTTTGCTATTTTTGTTATTAAAGGAATATCTAAAATTTCAAAAGTTGCTGTACCTGGAGATTCTAAAAATATTAATTTTGTTTTTTTGTTAATATTTTTAGCAAAGTTTTTAATATTTTTTATAGGATGAAAATATTTTATTTTTACACCATAATTTTTAAGAATTTTTTCGCAAAAAGTACGTGTGGGGCTATAAACCGTGTCATTAATTAATACCTCATCATTTTTTTTTAAAAATGCAAAAAAAGGAATAACAAGTGCTGCTAGTCCAGACGGAGCTATAATAGTATCATGACAATTATATAAAATTGAAATTCCTTTTTCTAATTGTTCAACAGAAGGGTTTTTATTAATACCGTAGAGTGTACTTCTGTCATCGTCATTTTTAATATCATTAATATAATCTTCAAAGTTATCGAAGATCATTGTAGAACCTTTATAGATTCCAGGATTAATAAATCCTTTTTGTTTTTTTACATTCCTTGAAATTTTTGTAAGCTTAGTGTCAATTTTCATAAAGTACTATATCTAGTATATATTTTTTAATTAAGATACAATTTATGTGCATTTCCTGGTCATAAAATTAGCTGTTTCGGAGATTGATTAATTTTGTTATTGGGAATAATTCTTTGAAAAAAGAAGTTTAAATAATTATTTAAAACAAAGGAAATAATATGAAAAAACTATTATCAATCTTTGCAGTTTCTGTATTTGCTTTTGTAGCAAATGCTGGAACTCTTGATGATGTTAAAAATAGAGGTTTTCTAAAATGTGGTGTAACAACTGGTTTAGCTGGTTTTGCTGCTCCTGACGATAGTGGAGAGTGGGCTGGGCTTGATGCAGATATGTGTCGTGCAGTTGCTGTAGCAGTTTTTGGAGACCGTTCAAAAGTAGAATTTATCACTACTACTGGTAAATCTCGTTTCCCTACATTAGCTTCTGGTGAAGTAGATATGTTAGCGAGAAATACTACTTGGACAATTAGCCGTGATGTTAATCTTGGTTTTGAGTTCGTAGGTGTTAACTTTTATGACGGACAAGGATTTATGATTCCTTCTTCACTAGGTGTGTCAAGTGCAACTGAGTTAGATGGTGCTACTGTTTGTATTCAAACTGGTACTACTACTGAGTTAAATCTTGCAGACTTCTTTAGATTAAATGGCATTAGCTATGAAGCTCTTCCAATTGAAACTAATGATGAAGGTAAAGAAAACTTATTCGCAGGAAGATGTGACGTATATACTACTGACGCATCAGGACTATCTTCAACTAGAGCTGCAGCTGCAGATCCTAGCAAATGGTTAGTTCTACCTGAAATCATTTCTAAAGAACCTCTAGGTCCACTAGTAAGACACGGTGATCACCAATGGGGTGACGTAGTACGTTGGTCTTTAAACACAATGATTATTGCTGAAGAACTAGGTGTTAGTTCTGAAAATGTTGACGCTTCATTAAGTTCTAATGTTCCAGAAGTACTAAGACTTCTAGGTGTTGAAGGTTCATACGGTGAAATGCTTGAACTAAGCGCTGATTGGGCTTACCAAATTATTAAACAAATTGGTAACTATTCAGAATCTTACGAAGCAAACGTTGGTCCAGACACACCTCTTGAAATTGCAAGAGGTTTGAACGCTCTTTGGACTCAAGGTGGTATTTTATACGCACCTCCGTTCAGATAAATCGTTAATTTATTATATTTAGGGGGGGGTCAAAACCCCCTATTTTTTTTATAGGAGTCTAATGAGATCTAACTTAAATTTTTTTTCTGATGAAAAGTTTAGATCCATTTTTTTTCAAACTTTAGTAATAGGACTTTTTGCTCTCGGTATATATTTTATCGTTACTACAACATCATATAATTTAGAAAAAAGAAATATTGCAACAGGTTGGCGATTTCTTTCAGACCCAGCAGGATTTG
>CABXJB010000016.1 GCA_902512415.1 uncultured Alphaproteobacteria bacterium | reverse complement strand
ATTTCAGTTAGTTTAATTAATATTTTCAAAGGGGATCCAAAAGCTGTTGAAGAAAGCTTAACTAAAGCTTTTAAAAATAAAGATAACTCTAGATCTTTGTATTTTTATACATCTAAACTAAATAAATCTTACTCGGATGAGAAAAAAATAAAACTAATAGAGGTGCTTTGGGAAATAATATTATCTGATAAAGAAATTCATGATTTCGAAACTAATCTTATTAGAAGACTTGCAGGACTTCTTTATATTTCAGATGTAGAATGTGGTAATGCTAAAATTAGAGCAGATCAGAAAGTTGAAAGTTAATGACATACGTAGTTGATGAAGACTGCATCAAATGTAAACATATGGATTGTGTGGATGTTTGTCCTGTAGATTGTTTTTATGAAGGCGAAAATATGCTTGTTATACATCCTGATGAGTGTATTGATTGTGGAGTTTGTGAACCTGAATGTCCGATTGATGCAATACATGCAGATACTGAGGATGGTATGGAAAAATGGGCAGAAATAAATAGAAAGTATTCTGAATTATGGCCAGTAATTACAGAAAAAAAAGATCCTCCATTTGATGCAAAAGAATGGGAGAATATTGAAAATAAATTTGAAAATCACTTTAGTGAAAAACCAGGTAAATAATATATGATTCCTAAAAAAATTGAATTTAACACCGGAGAAACCGTTGTTTATCCAAAGCACGGTGTAGGTGAAATAGTTAAAATTGAGTCAATGGAAATTGCCAGTATCAAAACAATGTTTTATGTTGTTAAAATGGAGCAATCAAAATTAACAATTAGAGTTCCTTTAGAAAAGCAAGAAGAAGTTGGTTTAAGAAAAATATCTTCAAAAAAAATAATTAATGAAGTTTATGAAGTTTTAAAATTAAAACCAAAAATAAGAAGAATTATGTGGAGTAGAAGAGCTCAAGAATATGATGCAAAAATATTTTCTGGCGATCCTATTAAGATAGCAGAGGTTGTTAGAGATCTATTTAGAAAAAATACTCAGGCAGAACAGTCATATAGTGAGAGACAAATGTTTCAAATTGCAATTGAAAGGCTAGCAAGAGAGTTAGCTGCTGTTGAAAAAACTGATTACTTTCAATCAACAGAAAAAATTGAATCAATACTTAGAGATAAATAATTGACTAAAAATAACAAGTTTCAGGAATTTAAAAAAACACATAGGATTTGGGCAGTGGGCTCATTGCATTCTAGTATCCAGTCTTTTCAATCAATAAAAAAATATATTTTATCAAATTTTAAAGAAAGTGATAAGCTAATCTTTTTGGGAAATATTATTGGTTTTAGAGACCAATCTAAAGAAATTATTTCAGCAGTTTTAAGCTTAAGGTTTGCTTTAATGGCAAAGTTTAATCTAGATAATGAAGATATAGTCTTTTTAAGAGGTGCCCAAGAGGAAATGTTTAGTAAGCTTCTACAATTACAAATTGCCCCAAATCCTAGTGAAATAATAGAATGGATTTTTAGTCATGGGGTAGACCAAACGGTTATTTCTTATAATTTTAAACCAGATCAATTTAGAGACATTGCATTACAAGGGACAATTCAAATAAACAAATTAACAGCTAAATTAAATAAGCAAATATATGAAACAGCTGGTCATAAAGAGTTTTTTTCAAATTTAAAGCACGCTGCATATAGTGAAACTAAAGAAGTTTTGTTTGTTAATAGAGGAGTAGATTTATCCAGACCACTTTCTGCTCAAAATGATTGTTTTTGGTGGGGATATCAAAACTTTTCTTTGATTAATAAGCCATATAACACTTTTAAAAGGATAGTTAGAGGATATCAATCAAATCAACATAATGATCTAGAAAATTCTAAAAATAAAACTTTATGTACTTTATTCAAACAGCCATTAGAAAATAAAAAGATTTTAGCAGGAATATTCTCTAAAAATGGTGAAATTATAGAATTATTTGAATCCAATTAATATGAATACATGCTTATCATTGTCAAATAAACTCATAGATTTTACTAGAAAATCTAAAATGCTCGAAAAAATGCAAAATTTTTATTTGATAGTTTTAATTATTTCAAATAAAAATATAAAATATGATTAGGATCATCATAATTACTTTTATAATATTAAACACATCCCATGGTTTTTCTCAAGGATATGATGTTTTTGGTGTAGGAATTTATGATGTAAAATTTGATGGATCATCTTCAAATTATGCAACAGATCTTAGGTATGAAAGAAGATTTGATAACACTTTAATAGATATAGGCCCCGAAGAAGATAATTTTTTTTATCTTAAACCTTTTGCTGGTATTGAGTTAACAGCAGACTCAGCTTTTTATTTAATTAGCGGAATATATATAGAAGATAACTTAGGTGAACTAATGACCGGAGAAGAAAATAATTGGAATTTCACTCCAAGTTTTGGAGCTGGATATTATGATGATGGTAATGGAAAAAAACTTGGAAATAAAATTGAATTTAGAACAACATTAGAATTTAGTTATCAGCTCAAAAATAATGATAGAATTGGAATATCATTTGGTCATATTTCAAATGCTAACATTGGAAACAAAAATCCTGGTGCTGAAATTATAAGTTTATCTTATCAAAAGCCTTTTTAATTAATTAATAATTTATTTTCATTTACAAATTTCAAAAATATTTTTTCAAGAATATCAAAATTATGCTCCTTCATTTTTAAATGGATATCTATTTTAAATTGTTTTGAATCTGGAATTCCAAAAAAAATATTTAGTAGTGGGCTCAATAGTCTATAAATAGAGTCTTTTCCCAGTTTAGGTCTTATGAAATTGAAGTAATCTTTTATAGTTTTCTCAGAAATAATATAATTTTTTGAATCGTTATAAAAAAATTTATCAACATCTTTTAGGCAAAATGGATTATTTTGTACCAGTCTACCTAACATGACTCCATCATGTAGTTTTGATAAAGTTAGTGCTTTTTCTATACTATCAATACCACCGTTTAAAATAAAAGTGATATCAGGGTATTTGGATTTAATTTTTGAAACGAAATCATAGTTAAGTGGAGGTATGCTTCTGTTACTTTTTGGACTTATTCCTGTTAAAATTGCATTCCTTGCATGGATATAAACTATTTTAATTCCACTTTTTAAAATTTCATCAATGAATTCTTCGAAAAATTCATAATTAAATTTTTTTCCAAGACCTATTCTGCATTTAATTGATACTTCAATATTTTCATATATTTGCATTGCTTCAAGACAATTTCTGACGAGGCTTTTGTCTTGCATAAGACATGCACCAAAACTTCCTTTTTGAACAGCTTTGCTAGGACATCCAACATTTAAATTTATTTCATCATAATTTAGTTCGTAAGCTAACTTCGAACTTAATTTTAATTCATTATATTCTGAACCACCTACCTGAAGAGCTATTGGATTTTGCAATTCATTTGCAATAATTGACTGAGTATTTTTTGAATGAATAAGTGTTTTTGTAGCAATCATCTCAGAAAACAAAAAAGTTTTTTTTGATAATATTCTATAAAGTGTTCTTGCATATGGCGTGGTATAACCCATCATTGGAGCTACGCAGAACTTTCTATCAATAAATTTTTTCATCAGTAAATTTTAATTTTAAAATATATTAAGTAAATAAACTTGTAATTACTTGCCTACAATAACTAGTTAATATAAATTAAAATATAAGTATTTTATGTTCAAACAACTTAGCCCACCTCCTGAATTTTTAGTTTCTCGATACAAAAAATGGCAATCTAGTACGTATTTAAATAATGCAAATGAATTTAAAAAATTAGCATCTTTAGGGCAGAATCCCTCTTCAATGGTTATTTCCTGTTGCGATTCAAGAGTTCATGCAACATCTATTTTTGGAGCTGATGCAGGGGAGTTTTTTATTCATAGGAATATTGCAAATTTAGTTCCACCATATTCTCCTGATGGTGAAAATCATGCTACATCAGCAGCTATAGAATACGCAACTAAAGATCTTAAAATTCACCATTTAATTGTTTTAGGGCATAGAGATTGTGGAGGTATTAAAAGCGGACACAGCCTTCATTCAAGTGGTTTAAATCCAGACTATGAATTTTTAAATAAATGGTTGAGCATACTTTTTCCAGCATTTAATAATATTGTAAAAGATGTACCAGAAAAAAAACAACTCGAACAATTAGAAGAAGAAAGTATTAAAATTTCAATAAATAATTTATTAAGTTTTCCCTACATAAAAAAAAGAGTTGAAGATAAAAAATTATCAATCCATGGATTAATTCACGATATTGGATCTGGTGAACTAAAGTTTTTAAATCCACTTACAGAGGAATTTGAGCACCTATAAATATTATTAAAACTATTTTTTTAATATTAAGTAATTTATACAGATCTGGTTATTCCACCATCAACTCTAATATTCTGACCTGTAATATACGAACCACCCTCTGATGCTAACATTTCAACAACAGCTGAAATTTCACTAACTTTTCCATAGCGTTGTAGAGGTATTCGTTTTAAAAATTCTTCTTTGGCTGGTAAGCTGTCAATGAAACCAGGTAAAATATTATTCATTCTTATATTATTTTTTGCATACTTATCAGAATATATTTTAGTAAAAGCTGCTAAGCCTGATCTAAACACTCCAGATGTTGGAAAACTAGAATCTGGTTCAAAAATTGCAAAAGTAGAAATGTTTATTATGGATCCATTATTTTGTTTTTGCATTATTGGTGTTGTTATTCTTGTTGCTCTCACAACATTTAAAAAATAAACTTCCATTCCTTTAACCCACTCTTCATCACTTATCTGAAGAATATCCCCTTTGGGACCATGTCCAGCACTGTTTATTAAAATATCGACCTTGCCATACTCTAAGTAAACTTTATCAATAAAACTTTTTATATCTTTATTTAAAAGGTTGGATCCCGTAAAACCTAATCCACCAAGGTCTTTAGCAAGTTTTTCACCTTTCCCAGAGGAAGACATAATAGCAACCTCATATCCTTTAGAATGCAAATGTTTAGCTGCATCAGCGCCCATTCCTGAGCCTGAAGCAATAAATGCCGCTATTTTTTTCATAAAAATCTAATACCATATTTATTATTAAATTAATTAAAAACAAAAAAAATAAATTTCGAACTTAGATAGTGATAAGTTTTCGTTCAATAAGAGGAATTTCTTTTACAGTTAAGTGAATTATTGCTGAAAAAGCTCCGACTCCTATTCCAACCCACCATACAATATCATAACTTCCATAAATATCATAAAACAAACCACCCAGCCATACACCTACAAAGGAGCCAATCTGATGAGATAAAAAAACTATTCCATACAAAGTTCCCATAAATTTAAGTCCATAAATATGTGCAATTATTCCTGATGTAAGAGGAACTGTTGCTAACCAAAGAGCTCCCATAACCATAGAGAAAATTACTACTGACAAAGGAGTAATAGGTAAAATAATAAACAAAATTGCAGCTATTGTTCTTCCAGTATAAATTATTGAAAGCAAATATTTTTTAGTAAAATTTTTCCCCAGAGCGCCCGCTCCCACAGATCCAATAATATTAAATAAACCAATTAGTGACATTGATAAAGCACCAAGAGATTCAACTGAATTACAAACAATACTGAACATACTTCCTTGCACAATTGGGCTACTTGCTTCAACTATGAATGCAGGAAAATGTGCAGTTATAAAAGCTAATTGGAAACCACAAGAAAAGAAACCAAGGAACAACATTATGTATGTAGGATCTTTAAAAGCACTCCTAAGTGCATCACTCAAATTTTCTTCTATATTTTTTTTAGATACTTTTGGTTTAGATTTTAAAAGTGGAACGATAAGAATAGTTAATAAGCTAATTATTGCAAAGACAATAAAAACTGATGACCATGGCATTATATCTAAAAGAATTGCAGCAAATGGAGGGCCTACAACCTGTCCTGCTGAACCAGCAGCTGTTGTAATTCCTAAAGCAAGAGATCTTTTTTCTGTAGAAGTCGTTCTTCCTACCACAGCTAAAATTGGACCAAAACCACTACCAGCTATTCCAAACCCAATTAAAATATTTAAAAATTGATGAGCTTCTGGTGAAGATGCAGTACTACTAATAAATATGCCAATTGCATATAAAATCAATCCAAGAGCGATTGCTTTTCTGTCTCCAAATTTTTCTGCGAAGGCACTAAAGATTGGTGTTCCAATGCCCCAAGCTAAATTTTGAATAGCAATTGCCATCGAAAATTCTGATCTTGCCCACATAAACTGTTCAGCAATAGGTATTTGAAATAAACCAAAAGTTGATCTTATAGCAAAGCTAATCAATAAGATTAAACTTCCTCCAATCAGTACAGGAGTAAAGATATTAGAATCATTATTTTTAATCATATAAATTTTTTTAGGATTTTAATAGTAGAAGAAAAAGTAATCTATTAAAATTAAATTCTTTAGGTAACTATTTGTTGTACTTCTTCTTCTTTTTCAGGAATTACATAGGCAACTGCACAATGATCTAAACAATATGGCTTATCTTCAAATCTAACTTTTCCGCAAAATTTAAAATCTGTTTCATCAGGATGACCTTCAGGCCACTCACATCCTCTTTTAGTATGATTTGTAAAAAGATTCTTAACAACTGGTTGGAGGCTTTGCTTTTGCCTAGGCACTTCTTTAACTTCTTCTCTAAAAGCCTCAAAATTTAATTTTGGAATGATTGGTGATCTTGCTTTTTTTCTATCAGGTTTAACAGCAGTTCTTCTAATTGGAGAAGGTCTTCTTTCTAATCCAATTCTATGAGCCTTGCCTACAACAGCATTTTTTGTAAAACCAAGTAATTTGCCTATTTGAGCAGTAGGTAAACCCTGATCCCACAACTCTCTTAATCTAGCAACATTGCCTTCATTCCATGACATTATTTTTGTCCTTTTTTAATTAACTATATATAGTGGTATATATGAACTTTTTTATACTAAATGTATACGCATAGAAACATGAAACTGGGCTTTTTTTTAAAAAAACACTAAAAACAGTGAATTTTATGTATAAATCTCAGCAAACATGAAAAATTTAAAAAACTACAAGATAGAAAGTAAGAGAATATTATTCAGAGCTGACTTGAATGTACCTGTATTTGACGGAGTAGTTAGAGATATTTCACGCATAATTGCTATTAAATCATCAATAGAAAAATTGATTATTAATAAAAATAAAATTTTTTTAATGGCACATTTTGGTCGCCCAAAAGGAGAGGTTGTTAATAAGTATTCATTAAGCTTTATTCTACCATCATTAAAAGAAATATTTAATTTAGATAAAATCTATTTTCTAAAAAAATTAGATAAAGACTCTATTGTAAAAATAACAGAAGAGATGCAAAATGGTGATCTATGCTTAATAGAAAATATTAGATTCCAAAAAGAGGAAGAAAAAATTGACTTACAATTTTCTAAAAAAATAAGCAATTTATTTGATGTCTATGTTAATGACGCTTTCTCGGCATCACACCGAAATCATACCTCAATAACTGGTTTCCCAAAATTCTTACCTGCTGTTGCTGGTAACCATTTAGTTAAGGAGATTAAAAATATTAATTTATTTTTAGAAAATTCAAGAAAACCAAATATAGCTATTATTGGAGGCTCAAAAATATCAACTAAAATTCAACTGTTAAACAATTTGATAGAAAAATTTAGTACAGTTGCTATTGGGGGCGCAATGGCTAACACTTTTTTATTAGCTAATAAAAATAATGTTGGCCATTCATTGGCTGAAGAAAATTTAATTAAAGAGGCAATAAATATTCAATTAAAGGCTAAAAAATTAAATTGTAAACTAATACTCCCTGTCGATGTTGTGTGTGGAAAAAATTTTAAAGATACAAATCCAGTTAATCGTAAAATTGATGAAATTTTATTAGATGATATGATTTTAGATATAGGCGAAATTACAACACAAGTAATCAATGAAGAAATTATTAATTCAAAAATGGTATTATGGAATGGTCCTGTTGGAGCTTTTGAATTTCAACCATATGATAAGGCTACAAATTCAATTGCTGAAATTATTAAGTTGAATAGTAAAAAACTTAATATTGATGCTCTTGCAGGTGGAGGAGATACTGTTGCAGCTATAAAAAATACAAATGCCGAGGATGGTTTTAATTACATATCAAATGCAGGAGGGGCATTTTTGGAGTGGTTAGAAGGAAATGAATCTCCAGGGGTAATTGCTCTTAAAGAAAATAATTTTTCTTAATCTTCAATTTGATATTTTTTAATTAAAGGAAATTGAGTCATCGTAAAAATAAAAGTTATTGGCAGTATTCCAAAAACTTTAAAATTTACCCAAATATCAGTTGATTGTGTTCTCCAAACTATTTCATTTAAAATTGCAAGAGCAATAAAAAACCCAATCCAACGCTGGGTTAGTATTTTCCAACCAGTTTCTTGAAGTTTTAGAGTCGCGCCAAGAAGGTATTTGAGCAGAGGTCTATTTATCAAAATTCCTCCATAAAGAATTGCTGCAAAAAGAATATTAATAATTGTTGGCTTCATTTTAAAGAATACTTCGTTATCAAAATAAATTGTTAGACCTCCAAATATTAAAACAATTACCGCCCCAACAGTTGGCATAATGGGGATTTTTTTTTCAAGAATATAGGAAAATAAAACAGCAATTATTGTTGCTACCATGAAAGGTAAAATAGAAGCCTGTAAACCACTTCTTGTGTAGAAAATAAAAAAAACTGCCAAGGGTCCAATATCAATTAAAAGTTTATAAAATGACTTCATGTTATTCTTTCAAATTTAAAATAGTTCTTGCAAAGTTTTTAGCGCTAAAGACTGACAGATCTTCAGGTTTTTCTCCAAGACCAACATAGCTTATAGGTATTTCATATTTATTTGCAATTGAAATTAAAGCTCCACCTTTAGCTGTGCCATCTAATTTAGTAATGATAATACTTGATACATTTAATTCTCTACCAAAAATTTCTACTTGCTTAATCATGTTAGATCCATTGGTTCCATCAAGTACTAAAATAGTTTCAATAATAGTATCCGTATTTATTTTAGAGACTACATTTTTTAATTTTACTAATTGATTAATTAAATTTGTATTATTTGATAATCTTCCTGCTGTATCTATAATCAGATAATCATAATTTTCTTTATTAAATTTTTCAGTTGCCTGAAAAGCTACACTAGCAGGATCCTGGTTAGTGTTGCCAAAATAAAAATCATTATGATTCTTTTCTGTCCAATTTTTTAATTGATCAATTGCTGCTGCTCTAAAAGTATCACAAGCAGCAATTAAAACTTTTTTTTCATTACTAATTTGATTAGCAATTTTCCCTATAGTTGTAGTTTTTCCACTTCCATTTACGCCAACAAAAATAAGTATTTTTGGATTTTTATTATTTTCATTTAATATTTCATTCTCTCTAGGTTTTAGAATAATTTCTATTTCTTTAGCTAATGTCTCAAGCACTATTTCTGTAATATCTTGATTTGTTGTTTTTATCTTACTTACAGAATTTATTAATTTTGCGACTACATCTAAACTAATATCGGCAGAGATCAGGACAGACTCTAATTCTTCAAGTGTTTCGTTATTAACTTTCTGATTCTTGAAGGAGTTCAGTATATTAGAGGATAAAAAATTAGATGTTTTTTGAAGGTTATTTTTAAATTTTAAAAAAAGACTCATGTTCTTTTGGCTATCAACATATCATTATCAACACCAATATATACACAAGGTATAATTTCTCCTTCTTTTATTTCTTCATTAAAAATAGCGTTAAAAAAATTTTGATCTTTACCTATTGATTTTTCGTTTTGATTTTTTTCAATTAAAATTAAATCCCTCCTCCCTATTTTTTTTGTAAGGTGCTTTTTAAATTTTTCTATCCCTTTTTGACGCAATATTTTTGCTCTGTCTTTGATTATAGACTTATCAACTTGTGGCATGCGTGCAGCAGGAGTGTTGTCACGAGGAGAATAGGGAAATACATGCAGGTGTGTAAGATGGCATTCATCTACTAAATCTAAGGTATCTTTAAACATTTTATCCGTTTCAGTAGGGAAGCCAGTAATCAAATCAGCTCCAAAAGTTGCATCTTTTCTTATTGATAAAACTTTGTTGCAAAAACTTATTGCCATTTCTCTTGTATGCCGCCTTTTCATTCTTTTTAAAATTAAATTATTTCCTGTTTGAAAACTTAAGTGAAAATGAGGCATTAATTTTTTTTCAGACAATAAATCCCAAAAATCTTTATCAATTTCAGCACAATCAATTGATGATAATCTCAGTTGTTCTAAGTCAGGCACAAGTTTTAAAATTCTTTTTATTAAATTTGAAAATGTTGGTTGTGCTGGTAAATCCTTACCATAATCGGTAATATCAACACCTGTTAATACAACTTCTTTATAGCCATTTTTAACGATTTTTTTAATTCTCTCTACTATTTCACCCATCGGAACGCTTCTGTTATTTCCTCTGCCATAGGGTATGATGCAAAAAGTACAACGGTGATCACAACCTTGTTGAATTTCAATATATGCTCTAGATTTACCATCAAATTTTTCAATTGTTGAAGGAACAGTTTTTTTTTCTGCTAAAATATCATCAACCTGTATAGGTTCCAAAAAATTTAAATTTTTCCAAACATTAGGCAGTAATTTTTCTTTGTTACCTAAAACTAAATCAACCTCTTCAATAGTATTATATTTTTTTGGATTTATTTGAGCGGCACATCCTGTAACAATAATTTTATTTTTGGGATTATCTCTTTTTGCTTTTCGTATTTCATAAGCAACTTTTTTTTCTGCCTCTGCAGTAACTCCACATGAATTTATAACAGTAACGTCGTTTAGATTATTATCATTTAGATGATTTTTAATAATCTCACCCTCGTAAATATTTAGTCTACAACCAAGATTAATTAGAGTATTTTTTTTATTCATTATTAAGTTTGAATATATCCATTATAACTAATTTCTGCTGGACCAGTCATAATAGCTTCTTCATCAACTATACTTATGTGTAAGGACCCTTTTTCAAGTTGAACTTCAGTATTTTGTTCAACCAAATTTTTTTTCCACCCTGCATAAACTGCAGCACAAGCACCACTGCCACATGCAAGTGTTATTCCTGCCCCTCTTTCCCAGACCTTCATTTTAATTTTTTTTGAATTTATTATTTCAACGAATTCAACATTAGTTTTTTTTGGAAAAAATTTATGTGTTTCAATTTTTGGCCCTATTTGATTTAAGTCTATGTTTTCAATTGATTTGCCAAAAAAGACAATATGAGGATTGCCAATATTTACACCAACACCATTGTCAAAACCCTCAACTCGAATTGGAATATTAAGAGGGTCCATGTCTTCACTGAGGGGTATTTTTTTCCAGAATGTTGTAATTTTACCCATATTCACACTGATATTGGTCCCAACTTTTTTAGCAATTAAAGTTCCTGCATCTGATAGAATCTTTAAAGTTTTTTTTTCATCATTTTCATCAAAAAGAATTTTTGCAACACACCTAGTTCCATTGCCACATGCTTCTGCTTTATCTCCAGCTGGATTAAAAATATCGATCCTAATATTAACATTTTTATTATCGGTATTATTTATGGTAATTATTTGATCACAACCAGCACCAGTTCTTCGATCACTTAATTTTCGAATTAAATTATCATTAATTTCAATTTTTTTTAACCTTCTATCAATGATGACAAAATCATTCCCCAAACCATGCATTTTTGTAAATTCTATTTTTTGCATAAAGTCTCTATACCTCAATTTACCCAGAAATCCTGGAAAATTTTTAAATTTTAAGAAAACTTGACTTTATTAGTATCAATAAATAGAGGGGTTGTTACAAATCCTAAATTGTAAAGTTAAAAAGCTTGTTACAATTGTGATAGGTACATCAGCCCACGAGTTTCGTGCCCTGGTGTAAGACTGCTATTGGAGAAAAATGTTTGACACATTAAATGATAAGTTTGATAAAATTGTTCGTGGAATACGTGGCAAGGCAGTAATATCTGAATCGGACCTAGACTCCACTCTTCGAGAAATTCGTATTGCTCTTTTGGAAGCAGATGTTGCTTTGATAGTTGTTAAGGATTTTATTAGTTCAGTTAAAGAAAATATTTTAGGTAAAGAGGTTTTAAAATCTATCAAGCCTGATGAGATGATCATTAAGCTTGTTCAAGATGAGTTAGTGAATATTCTTGGATCTGAAAATCAACCACTAAATATTGTTACATCTCAGATTACAAAAATTTTATTTTGTGGACTTCAAGGATCTGGAAAAACAACCTCAGTTGCAAAACTTGCAAAACATTTAGTAAACACTTCTAAGAAAAAAATCTTATTATCTTCTACAGATATTTATAGACCAGCAGCACAAGAACAATTAAAAATTTTAGCAGAGCAGGTTCAAGTGAATTTTTTTAATCATAATTTAAATTCTGTAAAACAAATAGTTAGTGAAACTTTAGAATATGCTAAAAAAAATTTATTTGATGTCGTAATTCTTGATACTGCAGGAAGACAGGTGATTGAACAAGATTTAATGAAAGAATTAATTGAAATTGAAAAATCTTTTCAACCTCAAGAAACTTTATTAGTTGCAGATGCTCTCACAGGACAAGATGCTGCGAATGTAGCAAAAAGTTTTAGTGAAGCTATTAATATTACTGGATCGATACTTACACGTGTTGATGGAGATAGTAGGGGTGGAGCTGCTTTGTCCATCAAATCTATCACCAATTCTCCAGTTAAATTTATAGGAGTAGGAGAAAAAATAGAAAATTTTGAATCTTTTCATCCTGAGAGAATTGCTCAACGAATATTAGGAATGGGCGATATAGTTAGTTTGGTTGAAAAGGCTGCTGAAAATATTGACCAGAATGAAATGGAAAGTTTGGCTAAGAAAATGTCAAAGGGTAACTTTGATTTAGATGACTTTGCAAAGCAATTAAAACAAATGGGAAAAATGGGAGGTATGTCAGGTATATTATCTATGCTTCCAGGTGTTTCTAAAGCCCAAAAATTAATGGCTGAAAATAAAATTTCCGATAAATTAATAAATCATCAAGTTGCCATCATTAATTCTATGACAAGACAGGAAAGAGCCGATCCTAATCTTATTAAGGCTTCACGAAAAATAAGAATATCAAAAGGATCTGGAACCAGAGTTCAAGATGTAAATAAGCTTTTAAAACAGTTTCTCCAATCACAAAAAATGATGAAAAGAATGAAATCAATGGGTAAGGGTGGAATGCCTAATGATTTAATGCAAAAATTGCAAGGTAACTACCCACCTAAATTAAACTAAAATAAGAAAGGAAAAATTATGCCAGTTAGAATACGATTATCAAGAGGTGGTGCGAAAAAAAAACCATTTTATAGAATTGTTGTTGCTGACTCTAGACGTGCAAGAGACGGTAAGTTTATTGATCAAGTAGGAACTTATAATCCTATGCTCCCTAAAGACAGTTCAGAGAGAGTAAAAATTGATGTTGAAAAAACAAAAGATTGGATAGCAAAAGGAGCACAACCTTCTGACAGAGTAACTTTATTTTTAAGTAACTTAGGAGTTGTTGAAAAACCAGTTATCACTGAGAAAACAAAAAAACACTTGCCTAAGAAAAAAACACAAGAAAGATTAACTGCAGCTAAAGAAAAAGCAGAAGCAGAAGCACCAGCAGAAGCAGAAGCACCAGCAGAAGCAGAAGCACCAGCAGAAGCAGAAGTTGATGATAAAAAAACTGAGTAAAGATTGAGCAAATCAAACTTTGTTCACATCGGTACTTTTGGTTCAGCTGTTGGCTTGAAAGGTGAGATCAAAATAAATTTATTAACATCAACAATTGATGTTTTTAGATCACTTGATCAATATTATAATTTTGATCAGTCTATTAAGTGGAGTTTTGATTCTATTGTAATGCGTCAAGAAAAATGTGTTGCACTTCCATCTCATTGTAAAAATCGTAATGATGCGGATGAATTAAAAAGTAAAAAAATATTTTCATTTAAAGAAAATTTTCCCTCAATTAAAACTAATGAGTATTATGTTAGAGATTTAATTAGTTGTGAAATCAGACATGAAAATGGAACTGCTTTAGGAAATGTTATCAGTGTTGATAATTTTGGAGCAGGAGATTTATTAGAAACAATTTGTAAAGATAAAAAAATTTATATACCTTTAAACGATGATAATGTTCTATCGGTTGATTTAGAAAAAAAAATTATTATTGTAAACCCTATAAAAGGAATTATTCATAATGCTTAATGTAAAAATTTTGACGGGCTACCCTGACATGTTTCCAGGAGGTTTAGCTCATTCTTTAATGGGTAAAGCGCTCAAAGAAAATATTTTTACAATTGAGACAATAAATTTGCACGATTTTGGCATTGATAATCGAAAGAGTGTTGATGATGAACCTTTCGGAGGAGGGCCAGGGATGATTTTAAGACCAGATGTTGTTGAAAAAGCACTTTTATCAACCTCAAATAATCAAAATTTAAAATCAACTAAAATATATCTTACGCCTTCCGGATACTTATTAAACCAAGAAAATCTTGGAATTTTTGCCAAATTAGATGAAATTATTATCCTTTGTGGTCGTTTTGAGGGAGTTGACCAAAGAGCAATTGACGTATTAGGTTTTGAAGAGATTTGTATAGGAGATTATGTTTTGTCTGGGGGAGAGATTGCAGCCCAAGTGTTACTTGAAGGTTGTATTCGTCTCATTCCTGGAGTATTAGGACATCCGCAAAGTTTATTAGAAGAGAGTTTTTCTAATAATCTTCTGGAGTATCCTCACTATACGAGACCAAAGATTTGGGAGGACTCTCTAGGAAAAAAACATGATGTTCCTGAAGTGTTAACCTCAGGTCATCATAATAATATAAAAAAATGGAGACTAGATAAATCGGTTGAAAAAACTAAAAAAATAAGACCAGATTTATATGTAAAAAAAGAACAAGAACAGGATCAGGTATGAATAATTTATTGGAAACGTTTGAAAAAAAACAAATTGAAAGATTAACTGGAAAAAAACGTATTCCTACTTTTCGTCCTGGAGACACACTAAAGGTTACAATAAGAATTACAGAGGGTGATAAGTCTAGACTTCAAGCATTCGAAGGAATGTGCATTGCTAGAAAAAATAATTCTTTAAACTCAAACTTTACAGTTAGAAAAATCTCGCACGGTGAAGGTGTTGAAAGAGTGTTTCCTTTATTTAGTCCAATTATTGAGAAAATTGAAGTCATTCGAAAAGGTGATGTTAGAAGAGCAAAACTTTATTATCTAAGAGATAGAACTGGTAAGAGGGCACGTATTGCTGACCGTGATAGAGGTGATGAACAAGATCAATATGCAATGATTGAGGAATCTCATGTTGAAGAATCAAAATCAAATGAGCCTTCAGTTGAATCACAAAAAGAAACAGAAGAGGTTGAAAAAGTTCAGGATGAACAAAAAGAAGAATCTTCTGAAGAGTCTAAGGTAGAAGAAAAAAAAGAAGAAGCACCAGCAGAGGAAGCTGAAAAAAAAACGGATGAACAATCCTAGTCCAAAAACTCTTTTTGATAAAATTTGGCATCATCATCTTGTGCACCAACAAGAAGATGGAACATGTCTTATATATATAGATCGTCATCTAGTTCATGAAGTAACTAGCCCACAAGCATTTGAGGGTTTAAGAGATAATAATAGAAAAGTTCATCGTCCAGAAAGTACTTTTGCCGTTGCTGATCATAATGTTCCAACATCTGATAGATCTAAAGGAATCGATAATGAGGAAAGTAGAATTCAAGTAGAGACGCTTGAAAACAATTGTCAAGAATTCGGAGTTACAATTTTCCCTCTTCTAGATAGAAGACAAGGCATTGTTCATATTGTTGGACCAGAGCAAGGCATAACTCAGCCAGGAATGACAATTGTTTGTGGTGATAGTCATACAGCAACACACGGAGCTTTTGGAGCACTAGCTTTTGGTATAGGAACAAGTGAAGTTGAGCATGTTTTAGCAAGTCAAACTTTGATACAGCAACCTGCAAAAAACATGAGAATATCAGTTAACGGAAATCTTCAATCTGGAGTTACTGCAAAAGATATAATTCTTCATATAATAGGTATGATTGGAACAGCTGGTGGAACAGGATATGTTATTGAATATGCTGGTGATGCTATTCACTCACTTAGTATGGAAGGTCGAATGACAATTTGTAATATGAGTATAGAAGCGGGAGCCAGAGCAGGTTTGATAGCCCCTGATCAAACTACTTTTGATTATATTAAAGGACGACCTTATTCTCCAAAAGATTCGGACTGGGACAAAGCTATAGAATTTTGGAAATCATTACCATCAGATGAAAATGCTAAATACAATAAAGAGATAAATATAAAAGCTGAAGAGATTACCCCTCAAATTACTTGGGGAACAAGTCCTCAGGATGTAGTGCCAATAAATGGAAAGGTGCCAAATCCAAATACAATTAAGGATGATAATAGAAAAAAAGCTGTTGAGCGTTCCTTGGAATATATGGGTTTAGAACCCGATCAAGAAATTGAAAAAATAAAAATTGATAAAGTATTTATTGGCTCTTGTACAAATGGAAGAATAGAAGATTTAAGAGAGGTTGCAAGAGTCGTTGAGGGAAAAAAAGTATCAGTTGACTCAATGATAGTGCCTGGTTCTGGTTTGGTAAAAGAACAAGCAGAGAGTGAAGGTTTAGATAAAATTTTTATAGATGCTGGATTTGATTGGAGAGAACCTGGCTGCTCCATGTGTTTAGCAATGAACCCAGATCAATTAAAACCTAAAGAAAGATGTGCATCAACTTCAAATAGAAACTTTGAGGGAAGACAAGGTAGAGAAGGTAGGACTCATTTAGTAAGTCCTGTAGTTGCTGCCGCTTCAGCTATTAAGGGAACGTTTGCGCAGGAAAGTGATTTATAATGGAAAAATTTGAAATATTAAAAGGGATTGCAGCCCCCCTTCCTATGATGAATGTTGATACTGATATGATCATACCAAAACAATTTTTAAAAACAATAAAGCGTTCAGGTTTAGGCAAAAACCTTTTTCATGAACTTCGTTATGATATGCAGGGTAATATAAAAAATAATTTTGTCTTAAACTGGGACCCTTATAAACAAGCGTCAATTCTTATTGCGGGAGATAATTTTGGTTGTGGATCAAGTAGAGAGCATGCCCCTTGGTCACTTTTAGATTTTGGTTTCAAATGTATTATTGCTCCAAGCTTTGCTGATATTTTTTATAATAATTGTTTTAAAAATGGAATTCTACCAATTCGTCTTAATCAAGAAAAAGTTGATATTTTAATGGAGCAGGCAAATAATAAAAATACGTTAACTATAGATCTTGAGGAACAAAAAATCATTTCTGAAGATGGTAATTCAATTGGTTTTGATATTGATGAATTTAGAAAAAAATGTTTATTAGAAGGCCTTGATGATATTAGTTTAACTCTTCAAAAAAAAGAAAAAATAAACCAATACGAAACTAAGCTCAAATCATCACATCCCTGGATTATTTAAATGAGTAATAAAAAAATTCTTGTTTTGCCCGGTGATGGTATTGGTAATGAGGTTATGGAAGAAGTACTTAACATAATTGATTGGTTATCAAAAACACGATCAATGGTTTTTGATATATCTGAGCGCTTAGTTGGAGGAACGGCATACGATAAAGAGGGAGATTCTATAAGTGATGAAACTATGCAAGAAGCATTAGACTCTGATGCAGTGTTGTTTGGTGCTGTTGGAGGACCTCAATGGGATAATGTTGAAAGAGAAAAACGTCCTGAAGCAGCTCTCTTAAGATTAAGAAAAGAATTAGATTTATTTGCTAATTTACGACCTGCTGTTGTCTTTGATGCTTTAGCTAATTCATCGCCTTTAAAATTAAATTTAGTTAAAGGACTTGATATTCTTATTTTAAGAGAATTAACAAGTGGTGTTTATTTTGGACAACCCCGTGGAGTATCAAAAATAAATGATAATGAAGAAAAAGCAATTGATACACAAAGTTATACTACTTCGGAGGTTACGCGCATAACACGTGTTGCTTTTGATCTTGCTAAATTAAGAGATAATAAAGTTACATCTGTAGAAAAATCAAATGTAATGGAAACGGGGATGTTTTGGAAAAATACAGTTTCAAATATTCACCAAAAAGAATTTCAAGACGTTGAGCTTTATCACATGTTAGCAGATAACTGTGCAATGCAACTTGTTAGAAATCCAAAACAATTTGATGTTATTTTAACAGATAATTTATTTGGGGATCTTCTTAGTGATATAGCAGCAATGTTAACTGGTTCTTTAGGAATGTTGCCTTCTGCATCACTAGGTCCAATGGCAGAAAATGGATCAAGAGCAGCAATGTATGAACCAGTTCATGGTAGTGCACCTGATATTGCCGGTCAAGGTAAAGCTAATCCACTTGCTATGATTATGAGTTTTGCAATGATGTTAAAATATAGTTTTAATATGCAAGAAGATAGTATCTTAGTTGAAAACGCAGTACAAGCAGTCCTATCAAAAGGGTTGAGAACAGTTGATATTAGTGATGGTGCTGATAAGGTAGTATCAACTCAAGATATGGGCAAGGCTGTTATTGAAGAATTAAAAAACTTATCAGGTAACTAATATAATGAGTATAAAATATAATATCGCTGTTGCTGGAGCTACAGGTAATGTTGGAAGAGAAATTATTCAGATTTTAGAGGATAAAGAATTCCCTATTGATCAATTATATTTACTGGCATCTTCAAGATCAAAAGGACAAGTTATTCAATTTAGAGGTGAAGACATAGTAGTAGAAGATCTTGCAGAATTTGATTTTTCTAAAGCACAAATAGGTCTGTTTTCTCCTGGTGGCAAAGTCTCTGCCGAATTTGCTCCCAAAGCTGCAAAGTCTGGATGTTTGGTTATAGATAACACATCACATTTTAGAATGCATAAAGAAGTTCCTTTGATAGTTCCAGAGGTTAATGCTTCTGTGTTGGAAGATTTTTTTAATAATGATGCTCGGAGTAATATTATTGCTAATCCAAATTGTTCAACTATTCAAATGGTTGTAGCTCTCAAACCGTTACATGATCAAGCAATTATAAATAGAGTTGTAGTTTCGACTTACCAGTCTGTCTCCGGTGCGGGCAAAGAAGCTATGGATGAATTGTTTAATCAAACACAACACATTTATACTAATAAAAATATTGAAAAAAATAAATTTACCAAACAAATGGCATTTAATGTAATTCCTCACATTGACAAATTTCTTGATAATGGAAGTACTAAAGAAGAAGAAAAAATGGTTAATGAAACAAAAAAAATATTGGATGAAGAAATAAAAGTATCTGTCACTTGTGTTCGAGTTCCAGTTTTTATTAGTCATGCTGAGTCTATTAATATTGAATTTGACTCACCTTTAAATGATGTTGAGGCAACTAAATTATTGAAAAATTTTAATGGTATCTCAGTGATAGATTATAGAAGAGATGAAGGCTACGTTACACCCATAGAAGCCGCTGGAGAAGACAAAGTGTATGTCAGTAGAATTCGTGAAGATAACACTATTGATAATGGTTTAAATATCTGGGTAGTTGCTGATAATTTAAGAAAAGGCGCAGCTTTAAATGCAGTTCAAATTGCTGAGTTAGTAACAAAACAATATTCAAATTTTTTAAACATTTAATTATCACTAATCAGTTTTTTTAAACTTTCTAAATGTTGACGCTTTCATAATTGTTTGGTGGTCTCGTAGGGATTCGAACCCCAAATCCATGTTCCGAAGACACGTGTGATATCCATTTCACCACGAGACCAATTATTTTTAATATTATTTTATTTTGAAAAATTTTCTAGTTTTTCTATAAAGTCTTGAAGAATTAAATCTCTTTTTATTTCATAAACAATCTTAACTGGATGCCTATTTTCATCAAAAGCCCAATTTTTGTTATCTAAAAGAATTGGTGAAGGGACAATATTAGTTGGCGCCCATTCTTCGTTTAAAACCCATGAAATTGCAGCCATATCCCATATTTCCTTTGACCAACCTTTATGGTTGTTATTGTATTCTTTAAATCTCATAGCTAAAAATTCTCCTATCTTACCTTGTGGCTCAATATATTTTTCAATCTCAGGAACAGTAGATATTAGATGAGAGGTTACCCCCTTACAAGGAACTAATATCAGAGAAACACCACTGTCAAATAAAACTTGAGAACCTCCAATATCTTGTTTTAAATTAAACTCATCATTATTAGGCCAGTAAAGAGCATTTCCACCCAACCAAACAACAACAATTTTCTTAATTATCCCTGGTTCTTTTAGTATTGCTGATGCAACATTAGTTATAGCTCCAATAGATATTATATAAAGAGGATTATCTTCTGAGTATTCTAAGGCACTCTTAATTATATTATCTGCTGCAGGAGAATTTATTGGTTTTTTTTCAAAACCAACATATTCTTTAGATCCTTTAAAAACAAAATTATTTTTCTTAAAATTTATTTTTTCAAGTAAGCGAATAATTTCATCATAACTTAATTCCATTCCTTTTTGAGGATCGTCTGAGCGACTATTCATTGAAAATGGTGCTGCATTTATACTTAATGTATTAATTCTATTTTTTGAAAATAACATTTGTACCAATGCAAACTGATCATCAATTTCATTAAATGTATCAGTATCAAGAATTGCATTTATAATTCCTGTTTTTGGCTTAAGTGTTTTAAGAATTTTATTATTTTCTCTATATTTCAGCATTATAATTTTAAAATTGATGTATTTACCAAGAGCTATTAGATTGTTTTAAAAATATTAGCTCTTCATGTGTAGATTTACGATTTAAGACTAAATTTCTATGCGGGTATCTTCCAAATTTTTTTATTGGTATACTGTGATCATTCCAAGCTTTTTTAATTTTATCAAAATGTCCAAATGACTTTAAATAAATATCTATAAGTTTGTGACCAAAGACATGATCGCTGATATCTTCACTATGAATTAGTGGCATTAAAAGAAAATGAATTTTATTTTGATTTAATTCTTCTAGATATCCACGATCAATAGCCTCATTAACAATCAACCTTGTTTTATAATCTTGGTCATAAGCAGAAGGGCTGTTTCTAAAGAGATTCCTAGAAAATTGATCTAATAGTAACACAATAGCAACACATTCCTCGGCATTATCTTGCCATTCATCATATTCATTATTAATTGCTTTTTTTAGATCTTCTAAAAATAGTTTTCTAATTTTTTCATCATATTTTTCATCTTTTGTAAACCAATCTTCCATACTAGATTGAATAAACCAAAAATCTAAAATTGCTTTTGCTCTTTCATTCATATCATACCTATAATATAGAAGACCGACCTTCATGACATTAATTAAATTAAATAATAAAATTATTAAGTGCCGTCAGTGTGATCGTTTAGTTAACTTTCGAGAAAAAATTGCTACTGAAAAAAGACGTCAGTATATTGATCAAACTTATTGGGGTAAACCAATCACGGGTTACGGTGACATTAATTCTAAATTACTTATGATTGGACTTGCTCCAGCAGCACATGGAGGAAACAGAACAGGTAGAGTATTTACAGGAGATAAGTCAGCAGATTTTTTGTTTAAATGTCTTTATAAAGCAGAGTTTGCAAATCAATATATTTCAATCTCAAGAGATGATGGTCTGCAACTTAAAAACCTCTATTTAACTACAGCATTAAAATGTGTCCCCCCTGAAGACAAACCTAAACCTGATGAATTAAAAACGTGTTTTAAGTTTTTTAGAGAAGAAATAAATTATTTAACAAAAATAAATACAATTGTTGCTTTAGGAAAAATTGCATTTGATGCATGTTTAAATTTTTATATGCAAGATTATGAGCTTAAGAGAAAAGATTTTATATTTCAGCATGGAACCGAATATCTGCTTCCAGATAAAAAAATTCTAATCGGTTCTTACCATCCTAGCCCTAGAAATGTGAATACTGGTAGAATAGATGAAAATAAAATGGTGAAATTATTAAAAAAAGTTAAAAAAGTTATGGATCGATAATGCCAATAAGAAGAAAATCTAGCATTGATAAACAGTATTATGAAAGCATTGGTCAAGGCATTTTATTTGGATACGATAATCTTTATTTTAAAACTGTAAATCTTCCAAAAAAACAACGCCTTAAAAATCTCTGTAAAAAATTTAGTATAAAACTAATTATTCAAAATAATCCAGTTTTTTTGAAAGTAATTAGATTATCTTAAATGAAAATTTTTTTCTCTCATGATCCA
>CABXJB010000015.1 GCA_902512415.1 uncultured Alphaproteobacteria bacterium | reverse complement strand
AAAAAATGCAACTCAAGAGTTTAATATTGATGCTTTTAATAAATTAATTAAAAGCATTGAATTTAATAAAATCAATAGTGTTGCAAGCTTTATGTCAATTCGTTCAGAAATATCAACAAAGCAGTTAAATAAAAAGATCATACAAATGAAGAAAAAAATAGCATTTCCAGTAATTGAAAAAAGTTCAGAAGAGCTCATTTTTAAAAAACTTAATTATGATAAAAATTTTAAGTTGGGGCAATTTAATATTCCTGAACCAACAAAAGATAATACAGAAATAATTCCACAATTATTTTTTGTACCTTGTTTAGGTTTCGATTTAAGCGGATATAGAATTGGTTATGGGGGAGGTTTTTATGATAAAACTTTTACCAAATTAAAAAAATTAAATTTAGTATTTTATACCGTTGGTTTTGCTTTTGATAAACAAAAGCAAAATAAATTACCTAGAGAAAAATATGATTATAAATTAGATTTTGTTTTGACTGAAAAACAATTATACACGTTTTTATGAAGATAGTTTTTATTGGTGATATTGTAGGTAAGGAAGCAAGAGAGATATTAATAAAAAAAATTTCAGATATCGAAACTAAATATGAACCTGATGTTATTATAGCAAATGCAGAAAATGCAGCGTCTGGTTATGGCTTAACTAAAAAAATAGCAGCTCAACTTCTAGAAGCCGGAGTTGATGTTATTACTTTAGGCAATCATGCCTGGGATCAAAAAGAAATGCTATCTTATATTGAGGAGTGTCCTAGAATTGTTAGAGCCTTAAACTATCCAAATGGGGTTCCTGGAAAAGGATATTATGAACTTCAACTAAATGATGATAAAAAAATTATAATAGTACAAGTAATGTTAAGGTTATTTATGGGACTTTCTTTGGATGATCCATTCAGTATAACAAAAAATTTTTTGCAAAAAGAAAAACTTGGAGCAACATGTAATGCAATTTTAATTGATATGCATGGAGAAACAACATCAGAAAAAAATGCCTTTGGTCATTTTTTTGATGGAAAGGTGTCAGCTATTCTAGGAACGCACACCCATATACCTACATCAGATGCTAAAATTCTTGATGGAGGCACCGCTTATCAAACCGATGTAGGAATGACAGGTGATTATAATTCTGTAATAGGAATGGATAAAGCGAATCCTATTCATGGATTTGTTAAAGGTTATAGAGTAGAAGGAAGGTTTTTCCCAGCTGATGGAAAAATAACTATAAGTGGTGCATTTATAGAAACTGACGATAAGACTGGGCTATCATTGAAAATCGAACCTTTTCAAATTTAAAATATTACATATATTAGCCACAATATTCATTTATTTAATTTGCTTTACTGACATCGAATAAAATATTTATAGAGGATTATGGCAGGTCATTCTAAATTTAAAAATATTATGCACCGCAAAGGTGCTCAAGATAAGAAAAGAGCTAAAATCTTTTCCAGATTAGGTAGAGAAATTTCTGTTGCCGTTAAAGAAGGAGGACCAGATCCAGAAAAAAATATAAGATTAAGATCAGCTGTTGGTTCTGCAAAATCTCTAAATATGCCAAAAGATAATATTGAAAGAGCTATTAAAAAAGGTGAAGGAAATGATCCTGATAGTAATTATGAAGCAGTTAGATATGAGGGGTATGGACCAGATGGTGTTGCCATAATCGTTGAGGCACTAACTAATAATAAAAATAGAACTGCAGCAGAAGTAAGATCTTCTTTTAGTAAATATGGGGGTAATCTGGGAGAAACTGGTAGTGTTAGTTTTGGTTTTAAAAGATTGGGCAATATAACACTAAATAAAAGCAATATTCATGAAGAGGAACTTTTTGATTTTATTGTTGAAAATGGATCAGAAGATTATGAGCTTAATGATGATGAGTATAATATTTATTGTGATCAAAAAATTCTTCATCAACTTAATCAAAAAATTATTGAAAGATTTGGTCCAACTAACTTTACGGGCTTAATTTGGAAAAGTGAGAACGACATAACTGTATCGAAAGATAAGGCAGATACATTATTTAAATTATTAAATATATTAGAAGAAAATGAAGACGTTCAAGCAGTATCATCAAATTTTAATGTTAGTGATGATGTTTTAGCTTCTTTAACAGCATAGCGAAAGGAAATAGTATGCCTGATAAAGCTTGGAAAAAAAGAGAAAGAGATGTTGCGCATTATTTTAATGGCAAAAGAACTCCTTTGAGTGGAGGAAATGGAAAAGTAACCCGTGCTGATGTTATTCACGATGACCTTTTTATTGAGTGTAAATTAAGAGCGAAACATACTGCTGTTTCACTTTGGGACGATACGGCTAAACTTGCAAAAGACGAAGGAAAGACCCCAGTTATAGCTTTATGTGAAAAAAACAGACCTGGTTTTTGGATAATGGTTCATAGTGATGATCTGAAAAAAATAAAAGATGAAGATCTGAAGAAAATAAGTGATATTGAGTAATGGAAGAAGTAAATACAGTTAATAATATTGCATTAGAGAACGTAGATTTTTCTATGTTTGCACTTTTTATGAGTGCAGACCTTGTAGTGAAATCAGTTATTATAATATTAATTTTAGCTTCTATGTACTCATGGAGTATTATTGTTTCTAAACTTCTTAGATTAAGACAACTTAAGCAAATGGAAAAAGAATTTGACGAAATATTTTGGTCGGGCAATTCTTTTGAAGATTTGTATGAGACTTTAAATTTTAATACACTCGACCCAAAATCTAAAATATTTTGTGCAGCAATTTCTGAATGGAAAAAAAGTAAATCGAACTATGATGGAGAAATGCATGCAAATATTGCATCATTGAAAGACCGAATGCAAAGGTCAATGATAGTTACTTTTAATAAAGAAACTGAAATAGTTGAAAAAAATTTAACATTCCTAGCAACTTCGGGTTCTACAGCTCCTTTCATAGGTTTATTTGGAACTGTTTGGGGTATAATGAATAGTTTTAAATCTATCGCTGTTGCTCAGAATACTAATTTATCTGTTGTTGCTCCAGGAATTGCAGAAGCATTATTTGCCACGGCATTGGGTTTGTTTGTCGCCATTCCAGCAGTTATTGCATATAATAAAATATCTAGTGACTTATCAAAGTATTTTGTTTCCTTAGAGACATTTATGGATGAATTTACAACAATTTTTTTCAGACAATTAGAAAAGAAATAATTTGATCAATTTAAATAGTAACTCAGGTAGAAAACGTAAAAGATACTCTCAAATGAGTGAAATTAACGTTACTCCATTTGTTGATGTTATGCTGGTATTACTAATAGTTTTTATGGTTACAGCACCATTATTAACTGTTGGTATTCCGGTTGATCTCCCAAAGGTCAAAGCATCAGCATTAACAGATCAAAAAGATCCTCTTGAAATAACTGTCAAAATTGGTGGTGAAGTTTATTTAGGAGAGTCTAGAGTTGAGGTTGAAAATTTAATACCAAGATTAAATGCTATAACTAAATTAAATAAAGAGGCAAGAATATATGTAAGAGGAGATAGAGTTGTAGCATATGGCAGAATAATGGAAATTATGTCTTTAGTTAATTCTGCAGGATATATTAAAGTAGCACTTGTTACGGAAAATCCAAAAGGTAATTAAATTTCGATGCAGTCTTTTTATTATAAGGCTTTTGACTATATAGATAATGCTAAGCCTGCTTACCTTGGAATCTATTTTTCTCTTTTTTTTCATTTATCTATTTTATTGTTTGCGATCGGGTTACCTGATTTTTTTAAACCAAACAAAATACCGATGCCACAAGTCATCCCCATAGAAATATTAAATATCTCTGATTTAACATCATTAGCACCTAAAAAAGACAGTGTAGAAATTAACAACAAAACAAAAAAAATAAAACAAAAAATATTCAATGCATCAGAAAATACAGAAATTCAAAAAATGGATTTACAAGAAAAACCTAAAAAGAATATAATTAAAAATGAAAACATTCCTGATAATGCCTTTGTTACTCCTAAGTTAGAGACAAAAAAAGTTAATATTAAAGAAAAAAAAATCAATAATTTAAAAGCAGAAAAAACAACCAAATTAGAAAATGTAGAAACATTAAAAGTTAATAAAATCAAACCAAAACTCAAACCTAAACCTATTGAAAAAATAGAACCTGTAAGTGATATAGAAATAGAAAATAAACCAAAGCCAGAAGTAAAAAAAAATGAACAAAAGAAAGTTATAGAAAAGCCAAACCCAGTCCAAAAACCTGAACCAGATTTAAATATTGCATCTGTGCTCAGGGATTTAAGGAATGAAGAAGTTTCAAATGTTGTCGAGGAAGATAATAAGGAAGAAGAAAAGTTAGAAAATAATGAAGAAGATAAGCAAGAAGAAAAAAATTTAGAAGTCTCTATTTCTGAAATGGATCTTGTTATACAGCAATTAAGGAGTTGTTTTAATCCTAGGGCTGGAACTCAGATTATTGGGGATGAAATGGTCAAAATTAGTGCTAAAATTGATAGAGGTGCTAATGTACGAAAAGATACTGTACAAATTATTGACACAAATATAAGTAAAAGTAATCCTTATTATGAGGCTATTACTGAAAGCGCAGTTGCAACATTATATAACCCTATGTGTTCACAATTGAAACTGCCATTAGATAAGTATGAGTCATGGAAAGATTTAAAAATAACAATTGATTATAGTTGGATTAAAAATTAATCATTAAAAATGAAATATATTTCAATAATACTTTTTTATTTAATTTCTTTAAATGCTTACGCGCTTGAATTAACATTGAGTCAGGGTACAGTTAAACCAACACCAATAGCAATAACCAATTTATTAACAACAGATTCTTCTTTAAATAATCTTGGTGAAAATATTTCGTCTGTTGTTTCAGATAATTTGGAAAGATCAGGATTATTTATCTCAATTGATAAAAAAGCATTTATACAGTCAAATGAATCTTTATCTAATCAGCCTAGGTTTGAAGATTGGAAAGTTTTAAAAGCTCAACATCTTTTAGCTGGCAAAATAGAAACTAATGAAAATAAAATATCAATTGAATTCAGATTATATGATGTTTTTGCTCAAAAGCAAATTATTGGTAAAAAATATGAAACAAGTAAAAATAATTGGAGACGTGTTGCACATATTATTTCAGATGCAATTTTTCAAAGAATAACAGGTGAGGGCGGATTTTTTGATACAAGAATTGTATATGTTGCTGAAACTGGCCCTAAAGATAATAGGCAAAAAAGACTAGCAATAATGGATCAAGACCAAGCTAATCATCGTTTCTTAACAGATGGATCTTATTTGGTATTAACACCAAGGTTTTCTCCTAATTCTCAAAAAATCACATACATGTCATATGTTAAAAGAAACAGCCCAAGAGTGTTTATTTTTGACATAGAAACTGGCCAACAAGAAATAGTTGGAGAGTTTCCTGGTATGACATTTGCTCCGCGTTTTTCACCTGATGGGTCCAAAATTGTCATGTCTTATTCTGATCCTGATGTTGGTAATTCGGAAATATATATATTAGATCTTCAAACGAGAGCTTCAAATAGAGTAACAAATAACTCATCAATAGATGTTTCTGGAAGTTTTTCACCAGATGGTAAACAAATAGTATTTAATTCTGATCGAACAGGAAGAAGACACTTATATATAATAAAGACTAACGGCAAAGATTTAAAAAGAATAAGCCGTGAGGCAGGCAGTTATTACACCCCGGTATGGTCCCCAAGAGGTGATATGATAGCTTTTACTAAACAAGAAGCTGGTCAATTTTATATAGGAGTGATGGAAATAGATGGATCATACGAGAGAATGATTGCAAAATCATTTCATGTTGAAGGTCCAACTTGGTCTCCCAATGGAAGATATTTAATGTATTTTAAGGAAGAACGTACAGCTTCTGATGGAAGTGGAGGCGAATCAAGCTTGTATTCCATTGATTTGACTGGATATAATGAGAGAAAAATCATTACTCCACTTGGCGCTTCAGACCCTGCATGGTCGCCTCTAATGCATTAAATTTAAATAAATCATAGATTTTTTAAAAAAAAATATATGAATTAATTAAAAAAATGTTAGTTATTCCTAAAATTTAAGAATTTATACATCGGGAGATATTTTATATGGTTATAAAAATATTTACAGGCGCACTTTTGGTATTTTTTTTAGCAGCTTGTTCAACTACTCCAAAAGATACTGCAGACTCATCAGGATCAGGTTCATCATCATCTTCAGATGTTTCGTCTAGTGAAGGAAGTATAACTGAGACTAGTCCTGATTCAGAATCAATAGAACCGGGCTCTCAAGAAGATTTAATAGTTAATGTTGGAGATAGAGTTTTCTTTAATTATGATAGTTCCGAATTAGATAAAGATGCACAAGAATTGCTTCAAGATCAAGTAGCTTGGTTGAAACAATATTCAGATGTTTCAATTATAGTTGAAGGTCATTGTGATGAAAGAGGTACAAGAGAATATAACCTTGCTTTAGGTGAAAAAAGAGCACAATCAGTTAAAAATTACCTAATTAGTCTTGGTATATCTTCTGAGAGAGTTTCTACAATTTCATATGGTAAAGAAAGGCCAGCTGTTGTAGGTTCAAATGATGGTGCTTGGGCACAAAATAGAAGATCTGTAACAGTAGTTAATTAATTATTTTATATTTTTTAGGCGCTATAATTTCATAGCGCCTTATTTTTGTCTAAAAAAAAACTATTCTAAGCAAAATGAAATATATTTCATTCTTTTTAATAATCTGTCTATTCATTTTGAATAATAGCAAATCCTTTGCAGAAGATGCTTTGACTATTAAGCAGCAACTTGATCGTATTATGGAGGAAGTAAAAGATTTAAATAAGGCAGTCTTTAACAAGTCATTTAATAATGATCAGCTATATTCCACAAATGAAATTAATGATACTGAAAGATTTACATCTATCGATATAAGAATTTATGATTTAGAGAAAGATATAAAAAATTTAACTCTACAATTTGAAGAAATTATATTTAAATTAGATGATTTATCAAATGATGTGGATTCATTGGAATTAGAATTAATTAATAAGCTTGAAGAAATTAAAATTGAATCAAAAAAAGAAAATATTAATATAAATAAATCTGATAACCAAGAAGATGTTTCAGTAAAAGAAGAAAATACTTTAGGTAAAATTGTCATATCAGATAAAAATAAATCTACAAATGTTACCGATTCATCAATTTCAATTACAGAGGAAGAAAAAAATAATCTAAAAAATGAGCTAAGTAATTTGACTCCAGAGGAGCAAATGCAATTTGCATTAGATCAAATGATGAAAAAAAATTATGATAAATCTAAAAAAATTCTTGAGAAATTTATAGAAAGTTTTCCAAAAAATCAGCTTTCTGGTTCAGCACACTTTTGGTTAGGTAAAATTTTCCTTTTTGAAACAAATTATCGAAAGGCAGCTATTGTATTTGGAGAAGGGGTTCAGAAATTTCCAAAAAGTATAAAAGCTGCAGAAATGTATTATGAATTGGCAAAATCACTTAAAGAAATGAATAAAATCTCTGAAGCTTGTAAAATTTTAACTTTATTAGAAGAAAATCATAAAGGAAATAAATTTACTAAAGATCCAGAAAAAATTAAAGATGAGTTAAATTGTGAAGTAAATAATTGATGTTTTTAAATGAGAAAAATTTTTTATCTCATCTAAAAAATTTTAAATATTTTTTTGAGAATCAACCCAAAGTTGCCTTAGGTGTATCTGGTGGCCCAGATAGTATGGCTCTAGCATCTCTCCTTCATAAATGGATAAAATTACAAAATGGTAAATTAATAGCTTTGGTTTTTGATCATGGAATTAGATTTCACTCTAAAGATGAGTCTCTTCAAGTCAAGAGTATGCTGACAGATTTAAATATTGAAACAGTTATTATTAAACCTAATAAAAATAAATTAATTAAGAAGAATATGGCTAATGCAAGAGATAATAGGTTTGAGGGTATGATAAATTATTGTAAAAAAAATAATATCCTTCATTTATTTTTAGGCCATCATTTTGATGATAATTTAGAAACTTATTTAATAAGAAAAATAAATGGAAGTAATTTAGATGGTTTAGCATCAATTAATGACATTACTTATTTCAATAATATTATAATTTTAAGACCACTTATTGAAATTAGTAAATCATCTATTCTAAACTTTAATAAAAAAAATAAAGTAAAATTTATTAATGATCCTTCAAACAAAGATATTAATTATACTAGGGTTAAGGTAAGAAAATTTTTACAAAATAAAACTTTTAAAACAGAAATTAAAAATGATTTTTTAAATTTAAAAAAACAAATTCCTATATATAGAAAAATGATATGGGAAATATTTATTGGATATTTAATTGATGTCAGCTCCAATAGAGTAAAAATAAGTTTTAATAAATTAATTAATAATGATGATTTGATTATTGAAAAGCATATATTGCTTCTTTTGAGATTTTTAACAAACAACAAGAATCAAACTAAAAGCTCAAAAATAATGATATTTATTAATAGTTTGAAAAAACCTAGTTTTAAAACCTTTAATTTAAGTGGTGTGACTATCCAAAAAAGTTCATATTTTCTTATATTTTCGCAAAAATAGTCCAAAAACTATTGTGTTTTTAGTTTTAATTCCTATGTATTAATAACTTAATGAAAAATTTCAGTAAAAATATAATCTTATGGATTGTAATAGGCTTATTACTAATTGCATTATTTAATTTATTCCAAAAAAGCTCACCAACTAATAATAATGCAGAAATATCTTTTTCTGACTTTTTGATTGCTGCAGATAATGGAAATATTTCTGAGGTAAAAATTATTGGTAATAATGTCACTGGATTCTTTGATGATGGTAGATCGTTTTCAACTTATTCTCCTAACTATCCTGAGTTAGTTAATAAACTTAGTGAGTCAGGTGTTAAGATTGTAGCTGAACCCTCAGATAGATCTATGCATCCTATATTGAGTATACTTCTCTCATGGTTTCCAATGCTTCTACTAATTGGAGTTTGGATTTTCTTTATGAGACAAATGCAATCTGGCGGTGGTAAGGCAATGGGTTTTGGAAAGTCAAAAGCAAAATTACTTAATGAAGCTGTTGGAAAAGTAACCTTTGATGATGTAGCTGGTATTGACGAGGCTAAACAAGAACTTGAAGAAGTTGTTGAATTTTTAAAAGACCCAAAAAAATTCTCTAGACTCGGCGGCAAGATTCCGACAGGAGCATTATTAGTTGGACCTCCTGGAACTGGAAAAACTCTTTTAGCAAGAGCAATAGCTGGAGAAGCAAATGTACCTTTTTTCTCTATTTCAGGATCTGATTTTGTGGAAATGTTTGTAGGTGTTGGTGCTAGTAGAGTTAGAGACATGTTTGAACAAGGTAAAAAAAATGCGCCATGTATTATATTTATTGATGAGATAGACGCTGTCGGAAGACACAGAGGAGCAGGATTAGGTGGCGGTAATGATGAAAGAGAACAAACATTAAATCAACTTCTTGTTGAAATGGATGGTTTTGAAGCCAATGTAGGTGTTATTATTGTTGCAGCAACAAATAGACCAGATGTACTTGATCCAGCTTTATTAAGACCGGGTCGATTTGACAGACAAATAACTGTTAGCAATCCAGATATTATTGGTAGAGATAAAATATTAAAAGTACACATAAAGAAAATTAAAGTTTCACCTAAATTTGAATCTAAAATCATTGCTCGTGGTACACCAGGATTTTCGGGAGCAGATTTAGCAAATTTAGTGAACGAAGCAGCCTTACTTGCCGCAAGAAAAAACAAAAGAATGGTAACTCTTGATGATTTCGAAAACGCAAAGGATAAGGTAATGATGGGGTCTGAGAGAAGGTCAATGGTAATGTCAGAAGATGAGAAAAAACTTACCGCTTATCACGAAGCTGGCCATGCAGTTGCCACTCTTCATTCTCCTGCATCTGATCCAATTCATAAAGCAACGATTATACCTAGAGGTAGCGCACTTGGAATGGTAATGAGACTTCCTGAGAGAGATCAACTATCAATGAGGATTGATCAAATGAAAGCACATTTAGTGATAGCGACTGGAGGAAGAATAGCTGAAGAAATTATTTTTGGAAAAGATAAAATCACAAATGGTGCTGCTAGCGACATTCAAATGGTTACTAATTTATCCAAAAAAATGATTACAGAATGGGGTATGAGCGAAAAGCTTGGCAATTTAAGATATAACAACGATAGTGAAGAAGTTTTTTTAGGCCATTCAGTTGCTCAATCAAAAAATCTCTCTGACTCAACTGCAAGAATTATAGATGAAGAAGTTAGATTTTTGGCAGAGGAGGCAGATAAACAATGCAGAAAAATCTTACAAGATAATATTGAAGAGTTACATATTGTGGCAAAGGGATTGCTTGAATATGAAACTTTAACAGGTGATGAAATTAAAGACCTAATCAAAGGAATTAAGCCATCTAAGGATGATTTTGATGATAGCCCTACCTCTACTACTAAAACGCCTAAAACATCAGTGCCTAAAACAGATGGAACAACTGCTCCTCAACCTAATTAAATAAATCATACTTCTTTATTTTAACTAATATTTTCAATAAAAGGAAATATGGGTAAAATTTTTGGGACTGATGGCATTAGATGTTTAGTAAATCAGGAGCCACTAACTGCTGAAACAACACTCAAAATATCAAAAACTGCTGGGTATCTTTTAAAATCCAAAAACAAGAACAATTCTCGGGTAATAATTTGTAAAGACACAAGGTTGTCAGGATATCTTTATGAGCCTCTAATTACAGCTGGTTTTATTTCTATGGGTATGGAGGTGATATTAGTTGGCCCTTTGCCAACACCTGCTGTACCTCATTTAATGAGAACTTTAAGAGCAGATATTGGGGTAATGATAACTGCTTCTCACAATACTTATGAATATAACGGCATCAAATTTTTTAATTCTGATGGATATAAAATAAGATCAAAATTAGAAAAACAAATTGAAGATATTGTTTTAAATAAAAAAAAATATTTAAAAATTCTTAATAGCGAGGTTAACACTGGAAAAGCAGTAAGATTAAATGACGCTTCAGACAGATACTCTGAGTTTTTAAAAGGTACATTAAAAAAAAATGTCAAAATAAAAAAATTAAAAATTGTTTTAGATTGTGGCAACGGTGCAGCTTATGAAATAGCCCCTAATATTTTTTGGGAACTAGGACATGAAGTTATATCTATAAATAATAAACCTAATGGTAAAAACATTAATGAAAATTGTGGTGCAGTAAATGTTAATCAGTTGTCTAAAAAAGTACTGACAGAAAAAGCTAACATAGGTTTCGCTTTTGATGGCGATGGTGATAGATTAATAATAATCGATGAAAAAGGCAATGAGATTGACGGAGATAAAATAATTGCTTTGTTTGCTAAACATTTAATTAAACGAAAAAATAATAAATCTAAGTTTCCTATAGTTGCTACAGTTATGTCAAATTTAGGACTAGAAAATTTTCTTCTAAAAAATTTAAATATTAAACTAAAACGCTCTTCTGTAGGTGATATTAATGTAATTCAGGAAATGAAAAAATTGGACTCAATGCTTGGGGGTGAACAGTCTGGTCATATAATATTATCTGAATTTTCAAAAACAGGAGATGGTATTTTAGCAGCTTTAAAAGTAACAGAAATTATTTCAAGAATTAAACAATCAGCTAGTTTAGTTTTTGATTTATATGATAGTTTTCCCCAGATTAAAATCAACATACCTTATGAAAAAATATCTCAAAAAAGTATAAAAAAAATTAAAAACTTAAATAAGAAAAAAATTAATTATAAAAATATGAGAATATTAATTAGGCTATCAGGTACAGAGCCACTTATAAGATTATTGGTTGAAGGTAAGGATTTGCACAATGTAAAATTTCAAGCAAAAATTTTAGAAACAAATATTAGGAATATCCTTGGACAATAAATTTTTAATTCCAGAGGGATTTAAAGATCATGTTGATTTTAACACAAACGTCGAACATGAGTACAAAAATAAAATTATTAAGATTTTTATTTCAAATGGATTTGATTTAGTTAAAACTCCACTATTAGAATTTTATCACAAAAATAGTAGTAATTCCTTTATCATTGAGTCTAAAAAAAGTGAGCTAAAACTTTTTTTAAGAGATGATATAACTCCTCAAATTATTAGAATAGCATCATCAAGATTTAAAAATAAAACCCGACCTATTAAGCTTTGTTATTATGGAGAAGTAGCCAGAAAAAAAGGTAGCATGCTTCGTCCAGAGAGACAGTTTTTACAAGTGGGTTCTGAAATAATTGGCTCTGATTCTATATTAGCTGATATAGAAATTATTAATTTAGCCTATAAATCTCTAAAGGAGATTGGGATTAACAATATTACCATAGAATTAACATCTAAGATATTTTTAGAAGAAATTTTTTCAAAAATTAAAGATATAAATTCATTAAATAATCTTAAATCATTTATAAAACAAAAAGATACAAAAAATTCCTTAAGCTTAGTTGAAAATAAAAATGATAAATTATTATTAAGACTATTATTTAGTTTAACAGGAAGTTTTAGAGATTTAGATGAAAAAATGAATAAAATTATAATTTCAGATTCATTAAAAAGAGAAATAGAGAATATAAAGAAAATATCTAAAAAAATTAATTTTGAAAATAAAGATCAGATAGTTTTAGATTTTACTGAAATTGATAATAAAAATTATCATGATGGATTAAAATTTACCTTTTTTGCTAAAAATGTTCGTGGTGAAGTTGCTAGTGGGGGTCGTTACAAAATAAAAACAGATCTAAATGAAGATTCAGCAGTTGGTTTTACGTGTTTTATGGATACCGTATTAAGAGCTTCTTCATTCGAAAATACTTCAAAGAAAATACTAATCCCTTTTAATATAGATGAAAATATTAAGAATAATTTAATTAAAAAAAATTATATTATATGTTCTTTTTTTGGAGATATTTCTGATATAGGTCTATTTGCAAAAAAGTATCTTTGCACTCATTTTTACGAAAATAATAAAATAAAAAAAATATAATGTTTTATACTATAGTAGGAACTCAATGGGGTGATGAAGGTAAAGGAAAAATAGTAGACTGGCTATCTTCTAAAGCAGACTATGTTGTTCGATTTCAGGGTGGTAACAATGCTGGGCATACTATTAAAGTTGATAAAGATATATATAAACTAAACTTATTACCATCAGGTATAATTAGAAACAAAAAATGTTTAATTGGCAACGGAGTAGTTTTAGACCCTTGGGCTTTAATTAATGAAATTTCAAATTTAAGAAAAAAAAATATTATCATTAATAGAAATAATTTGTTTATAGCTGAAAATGTTTGCTTAATACTTCCGATTCATAAATTGATTGATGAAATCAATGAGCTTTCTAGAGGCAATAATTTAATTGGAACGACTAAAAAAGGAATTGGACCTGCCTATGAAGATAAGGTTGGAAGAAGAGCTATAAGATTATGTGATTTGGGTGATCAAGAGAATCTAAAAAATAAAATTAAAAATTTATATAATTTTCATGAGCCAAGATTAAAAAAATTTAAAAAAAATGCTGATTTTGAAAAAGCGTTGGAAGATTTAACTAAAGTTTCAAGTGAAATTATTAATTTTAGTGCACCTGTTTGGAAAATAATTAATGATGCAGGAAAACAAAATAAATTCATATTATTTGAAGGTGCTCAAGGCTCTTTATTAGATATTGATTTTGGAACATATCCATATGTAACATCATCGAATACTTCTTCAGGACAAATCTTTTCAGGTAGTGGTTTTGGAATAAAGGAAAATCATAATGTGCTAGGTATAACAAAAGCATATACTACGAGGGTTGGCTCCGGACCTTTTGTTACTGAATTAAATAACAAAATAGGAGATCATTTTGTAGAAAAGGGTCAAGAATTCGGGACTGTAACAAAAAGAAAGCGACGTTGTGGTTGGTTCGACAGTGTTCTTGTAAGTCAATCCATAGCTATAAACGGAATAACTGATGTTGTTTTAACAAAACTTGATGTTTTGGACGAGATAGAAGAAATAAAGGTTTGTGTTGGTTATGAGGCTGATCAAAAACAATATAACTACTTACCTTTTGATGAAAATCTGTATGAAAAATTAGTGCCAATTTATGAAACTATACAAGGATGGAAAACATCAACTTTTGGTTTGACTAAGTGGAATGATCTTCCCAAAAAAGCTCAAGATTATATAAGTTTTTTAGAATCCAAAATTGATAAAAATATCTCTATAATATCTACAGGTCCTGATAGAATTCATACGATTGATAGGAATAATTTATTGGGTAATAATTGATACCTGTTTTTGTAGTTTTTCAAAAGCCTTCTCTTCAATTTGTCTTACTCTTTCACGACTTATATTAAATTTTTTACTTAACTCTTCTAGTTTTACAGGTTTGTCTTTTAATTTTCTTAAAGTGATAATTTCTTTTTCTCTTTCGTTTAAGATTTCTAGAGCTTTATCAAAAATTTTCTTTCTAAATGAAAGCTCATTTTTATTTGCTAATATATTATCTTGCGTATCATGAGAATCAACAAGCATATCTTGCCATTCTGCATCACCTTCTGCTCCAACTTGGACATTTAAAGATTGATCTCCAGAAAATAATCTATTGTCCATATCTAAAACTTCAGCTTCCTTAACATTTAATCTTGTTGCAATTTCACGAGCATTTTCTGGAGATAAATTCCCGGAGTCTATAGAGCTAAGCTGGTTTTTAAGTTTTTTTAAATTGAAAAATAATTTTTTTTGGGCAGCCGTGGTTCCAATCTTTACTAATGACCAGCTATGCAAGACATATTCTTGAATTTGTGCTCTTATCCACCACATTGCATAAGTCGCTAGTCTAAACCCTCTTTCAGGATCGAACTTTTTTACTGCCTGCATTATTCCAACATTTCCTTCTGAAATAAGATCGGTAACTGGCAATCCGTATCCACGATAACCCATTGCAATTTTGGCAACTAAACGTAAATGGCTAGTTACTAATTTATGAGCAGCTTTTGTATCACCATGCTCTTTATATCTTTTTGCTAACATATATTCTTCTTCAGCACTAAGAATTGGAAATTTTTTAATTTCTTGTAGGTAAATTGATAAGTTCCCCTCATATGAAAGTACTGGTAATTGCATGTCTGCCTATAACATATTTTAAAATCAAATTAATATTTTAATAACAAATCTAATAAATTCCTCATATCTTCTGGTAATTTTGCATTAAATTCCATGCTTTTATTTAAAATTGGGTGAAAAAATCCTAGATGTGTTGCATGAAGAGCCTGTCTTGGAAAGTTTTTTAATATTAAAAATTTATTAAAATTTTTTTTATCTAAACCATACTTACCTATTTTATTTTTTCCATATATCTCATCACCAACTATAGGAGCATCAACTGATGTTAGGTGTAGTCTTATCTGATGTGTTCTTCCTGTATCAAGTGTACATTCAATTAAAGAAGCGTTTTGAAAAGATTCGATTAACTTAATTTTAGTTTTAGAGAACTTTCCTTTTTCTTGGTTATTTAAACTCATTTTTTTTCTATTTACTTTATGCCTTTCAATATATCCTTCTATAATTTGATTTGCAGGCACCCCCCATGTAATTGCTTGATATTTTCTAGTAATTGTATGAAGTTTAAATTGATCTGATAAATTAATATGAGTAAAGTTATTTTTAGCAATTACCATAACACCACTAGTATTTTTATCTAATCTATGAACTATTCCTGGTCTATTGTTTCCATTAATATCACTCAATTCATTTTCGGCATGATGAAGTAAGGCTTGAACTAAAGTGCCTGTTTCATTTCCAGGTGCAGGATGTGTAACTATGCCCGCTTGTTTATTGATAACTAATAAATCTTTGTCTTCATAGAGTATTTCAAGTTTAATGTCTTCACCTGTGTATTTAATTTCATTAGATTGAACAATTGATACCTCAAACTTATCATTTTCTCTAACTAAATATGATGGATCAAAAATTTTTTGATTATTAAGTTTTACATTTCCATTCTTAATCAACATTTTTATTTGCATGCGTGAATATTTTTCAAGCTTTCTTGTTAAAACCTTATCTAATCTAGTTGAACTTAGTTCTTTATTTATATTTACTTTGTGATTATAGGTTGCATTCATGACTAATAATTTATTGAAATTTACAGTTATTTTTATGGCAGTATTAATATTTGTTTGTTTTGCATTCCTTTTATATGGATTGTATTCAAAAATTTCAAACACTGAAGTTTTATCAAATAAGGAAATAACGAGTTATTCCTTAAATTTGAGTAATTCAGAGAACATTAAAGATATTAAAATAATTGATGAAAATAATCTATTAGTGGTTGTTTCTGATGATGACCAGATAAATTTAATTATATATAACTTAGATCAAAAAAAAATCATATCAAAAATAGGAAGATAGTATGAGTAAAGAAAAAGATAACAATTTTGAGTCTAATTTAAAAAAACTTGAATTAATTGTTGATAAGTTAGAGTCAGGGGAAATAGGTTTAGAGGAGTCTGTTAAGTTATATGAAGAAGGAATGAAAATTAAGAAAACATGTAATAAAAAACTTAAAGATATTGAAATGCAAATTAAAAAAATTAAAATTGAAGACAATAAGATTATAAAAGAAGACTTATAATTTTATGTCTAACAAATTATTAGATAAAATAAATTTTCCATCAGATATAAGAAGTTTTTCTTTAACCCAACTAGAGGATCTGTCAAAAGAGCTAAGAAACAAAACAATTGAAACAGTATCAAAAACTGGTGGTCATTTAGGGGCTGGTTTGGGAGTAGTCGAATTAACTATTGCGCTACATTATGTATTTAATACTCCAAGAGATAGATTGATTTGGGATGTTGGTCATCAAACCTATCCTCATAAAATTTTAACTGGGAGAAAGAATAAAATTGAAACTTTAAGACAAAAAAATGGTCTTTATGGTTTTGTAAAAAGAAGTGAAAGTGAATATGATCCTTTTGGAACAGCCCATAGCTCCACATCCATTTCAGCAGGAATGGGAATGAAAATTGCAAAAGATTTAAATAAAGATAACGCAAATATTATATGCGTTATAGGAGATGGCGCATTAAGTGCTGGGATGGCCTATGAAGCTTTAAATAATGTTGGTGCAACCAATAAGCAAATGATTGTTATTTTAAATGACAATGAAATGTCAATTGACCGTCCTGTAGGTGCTATGAGTAATTACCTAACAAAGCTACTTTCATCTAAACAATATACAAATGTTAGGAGTTTATTAAAAAAAATATCTGAAAAACTTCCAAAATCAGTATCTAAAACTTTATACAAAGCAGAAGAGTTCTCAAAAGGTCTGGTTACTGGAGGAACTTTATTTGAAGAACTTGGTTTTTATTATCTTGGCCCTATAGATGGTCATAATATTAAAACATTAGTTCCTATTTTAGAAAATATAAAAACTTCAACTGTAGACAAGCCAATATTTCTTCATTGTATAACTAAAAAAGGCAAAGGTTATACACCTGCCGAAAAATCTGATGATAAATTTCATGGTGTTAACAAATTTGATTTAAAAACAGGTCAATCTTTAAGTTCTTCTAATCAAAAAACTTATTCTACAGTATTTGGTGAAACTTTATCAAGGGCTGCTGAAAGTGATGAAAAAATTTTAGCTATTACTGCAGCAATGATGAGTGGTACGGGTTTGGATATCTTTAATTCAAAGCATCCAAGTAGATTATTTGATGTTGGTATTGCAGAACAACATGCAGTAACAATGGCAGCTGGTTTAGCTACTGAGGGATTCAAACCATTTGTTGCTATTTATTCAACATTTCTTCAGCGTGCTTATGATCAAATTGTTCATGATGTAGCATTACAAAAATTACCAGTAAGATTTGCAATTGATCGAGCTGGTCAAGTTGGACCTGATGGACCAACTCATGCAGGATCCTATGATATTACGTATTTATCAACTCTCCCTAACTTTATTATTATGGCTCCTAGTAATCAAAATGAATTAATAAGAATGATTAATACTGCAATAGTGATTGATGATAGACCTTCAGCTTTTAGATTTCCAAGAGGTACTGGAGAAATTGATATAACTAACCTTAATTATAATCCTTTAGATATAGGGAAAGGAACTATTTTTAGAGAAGGGAATGAAGTAGCTATATTAAATCTAGGTACAAGAATGCAAACTTGTGAAGAGGCAATAAAATTGCTGAATAACCATAATATTTTCCCTACTTTAGCAGATGCCAGATTTGCAAAACCAATTGATACAGATTTGATTGATAGATTATTAGACAATCATAAATATCTAATTACAATTGAGGAAGGTTCAAGTGGTGGGTTTGGTTCTAGTGTTTTGAATTACATTCATAATGAAAGAATAAAACCCACTACCACTAAAATAAATAATATTTATTTTCCTGATAGGTTTATTGATCACCAATTACTAGAAGATCAATATGAAGAGATAGGCATGGATGCAAATTCTATAGCAAAAAAAATTCTTAAATTCTATCAAGATAATGTAATCGATTTTCAATCTTATAATAAGAATATAAAAAATTGATTTTGAAGAAACAACGACTTGATCAAATTCTATTTAATAGGAACTTAGCAGAATCTAAATCTAAGGCTCAAGCTATGATCATGGCAGGACAGGTTTTTGTTGAGGGTATAAGAATTGATAAAAGCGGATTTAATATCAATCTTGACTCTGCAATTGAAATAAAAAAACTTGGCCCAGAATGGGTTTCCAGAGGGGCAGTTAAACTTATAGCTGCACTTGATAAAAATCAAATTAGTGTAAAAAAAAAAATTTGTATTGATCTAGGTTCATCAACTGGAGGATTTACAGATGTTTTAATTCAAAGTGGTGCAGAAAAAGTATACGCAGTTGATGTTGGGATAAATCAACTTCATGAAAAACTAAAAAAAAATACCAAAGTTGTAAGTTTAGAAAAAACTAATGCTAGGTATCTTACAAAAGAAATAGTTAGTGAATTAATTGAAATTATGGTCTGCGATGTAAGTTTTATTAGTCTAAAAAAAGTTATTGAACCGAATTTACATTTATTAAAAAATGAAAGCTTTATTATTACTCTAATTAAACCTCAATTTGAATCAAAGAAAAATGAGACAAAGAAAGGCGTTGTAAGAGATAGTAAAATTCATCAGCGTATTTGTAATGAAATAAGTGATTGGTTTGAAAAAGAATGTAACTGTAAAGTTTTAAGTATTATTGAAAGCCCTATAAAAGGACCTAAAGGAAATATAGAATTTTTGATTACAGCTAGATATCAGAAATAACGAAGACAGTGATCTGCAATAGTAGTAGCTAACATAGCTTCTCCAACTGGAACAGCTCTTATGCCTACACAAGGGTCATGACGGCCTTTAGTTGATATTGAGGTTTCTTGTAAATTTATATCAATTGTTTTTCTTTCAGAAATAATAGAACTTGTTGGTTTTACTACAAAACGAGAAATTATTTCTTGTCCAGAACTAATACCTCCAAGGATTCCTCCATTATTGTTACTTAAAAATGATGGTTTTCCATCCTTAATTATCATTTCATCAACATTTGTTTTTCCATTTTCATTTACACTATTAAAGCCATTACCTATTTCAACGCCTTTAACTGCATTAATTGTCATCAAAGCTTTTGCAATATCAGAGTCTAATTTATCATATATTGGCTCACCAAGTCCTGCTGGAATTCCTGATGCTCTAACCTCTATTATTGCCCCAAGTGAAGATCCATTTTTACGAGCATTATCAATTAGGTCTTTCCATTTAGAGATAATCTGCTTATCTGGGCAAAAAAATTCATTTTCAGATATATATTTTTCATTCCAGTTATCGTAGTTTATTTTGGAGTTTCCAATTTGAATAAGGGCCCCTGTAATTTTAGCTTCATTTCCAATTTTTTGACTTATAACTTTTCTTGCAATCGCTCCTGCCGCTACACGCATAGCAGTTTCCCTTGCACTTGATCTTCCACCACCTCTATAATCTCGAATTCCATACTTTTTCCAATACGTATAATCAGCATGTCCTGGCCTAAATTTGTCTTTTATTTCTGAGTAATCTTTCGATTTTTGATCACTATTGTGTATGATTAATGAGATTGGATGACCTGTTGTGATACCTTCAAAAACTCCAGACAAAATTTCAACTTTATCATCTTCTTTTCTTTGCGTTGTGTACTTTGACTGGCCGGGTTTTCTTTTGTTTAGAAAAGGCTGAATATCATTTTCTTCAAGTTTAATTTTAGATGGGACACCATCAATTATACAGCCTATCGCTTTTCCATGACTCTCACCCCATGTTGTGAAAGAAAATAATTTTCCAATTGAATTTGATGACATTATTTATTTTTGTTAAATTCACCTAATAGATCTGAAACTTTATCAGCTTCATCTACGGCAACCATACCAACAGTATGATAACCACAATCTACATGTTGTATCTCACCCGTTACAGCACTTCCTAACTCGCTTAACAAATAAAGTGCAGAGTTTCCTACATCGCCTTGGTTAACGTTTCTTTTAAGAGGGGCATTTAATTCATTCCATCTTAAAATAAATCTAAAATCACTTATACCGGAAGCAGCTAAAGTTTTAATTGGTCCTGCACTAATAGCATTTACCCTTACATTCTTTTCACCAAGATCAACTGCTAAGTATCTAACGCTAGCTTCTAAAGCTGCTTTTGCTACTCCCATCACATTATAATGAGGCATCACTTGTTCTGCACCATAATAAGTCAATGTTAGGATAGAACCACCTTCATTCATTAATGGCTCAGCTAATCGACAAGCTTCTGTAAATGAATAACATGAAATATGCATTGTTTGATTAAAATTTTCTGATGATGTATGGTAATACTTACCCCTTAACTCATCTTTGTTTGAGAAACCTATACCATGGACTAAAAAATCAATCCCCCCCCATTTTTCTTTTAATGTTTGAAAAACATTTTTCATACTTGCTGAGTCAGTTACATCACAAGGTATTAAAATATCAGAATTTATTGTTTCAGCTAAAGGTTCAACTCTTTTTTTAAGTGCTTCACCTTGATATGTAAATGCGATTGAAGCGCCATTTTCAGACAAAGACTTAGCTATTCCCCAAGCAATTGATTTGTCATTAGCAACCCCCATTATAAGACCTTTTTTTCCTTGCATTAACATTTAAATACCTATTTTTTTAGTTTAAGAATATATATACATCTTAATACTTAAAATATCTAAAATGTTAAAGCACAAAGATTTAATTGATTTCACTAAAAATCCATTTCATTTATTTAACAAATGGTATGATTTAGCTCGTGAAACAGAAATTAATGATCCTAATGCTATGACATTATCAACTGTTTTAAACAATCAACCATCTTCAAGGGTAGTTTTATTAAAATCTCATGATGAGAATGGTTTTATTTTTTATACAAATTCAAATAGTAAAAAAGGTAGATCAATCAGTGAAAATAATAATATCGCTCTAAATTTTCATTGGAAAACCCAAAATAGACAAATAAGAATAGAAGGACAGACAAATATAGTAAGTCCTGAAATAGCAGATTCATATTTTAATTCCAGACCCAGGGGAAGTCAAATTGGGGCATGGTCATCTAATCAAAGTGATGAGCTAGTTACAGGAAATGAATTAATAGATAATATTAAGAAATTTGAAATAAAATATAAAAATCAGGAAATTCCTCGACCTCCTCATTGGAATGGTTATTTAGTAAAACCTCAATTGATAGAATTTTGGCAAGAGATGCCTTTTAGAGCTCATGATCGAATTCTTTACACTTTTATTAATAATAATTGGAAAATTAATAAATTATATCCCTAATATTATTCTTTCCATTTTTTTAAAATCCAAGAGCTAGAATTAGATTTATTATTACCACCTATTTCAAATAGAGTTTCTATATTATTTTTATCACAAAACTCTGTTTCGGGTGTTGTCTTATTATTTCTGTCGCCTCCATTGGCAAACTTAATTATATTATTCTTAAAAAGAGATTTTGCTTTTTGAATTCCTTCAACACATGTTTTATCACTATCATCGAATTCTATAACATCTAATACACCTTTAATATTTTTCATGATAATTTTTCTTTCATCAAAAGGCAGAAATTCTTTCCCTTTTTTATTTCGCAACCATGCATCAGAATTTAGTAATACAACAACATCACCATATTTATTGGCATCATTAATTAATTTTATATGACCACTATGTATAGGATCAAATCCACCACTCACTAAAATTATATCAGGCATTTTTTACTCTCCACTCATCTGGCCTAGATAAAAATTCTTTTAAATTTGCTATATCAGTTTGACTAAATAAATTTCTTTTTTCCATAACAGAAATTATTTCTTTCCATGTACATAGTGAATGAATATTAACATTAAGTTTGGAAAATATTGATTCTTCAAAATTAAAAATGTCATAATAAAAAATAA
>CABXJB010000014.1 GCA_902512415.1 uncultured Alphaproteobacteria bacterium | reverse complement strand
CATTTTCATATGCTAAAATTGACATAATTTGAGATTGATTAAGTCTAATAAATTCCAAGTGTTTTAGGTTTTTTTGATATTTTGGCGCAATGACGATTCCTGCATAATTTGATAATCCTGAAATTGCCCTTGATGCCTCATCTAAAACTTCTTGATAAGATTTGCTTTTAGAAGAGCTAAGTTGTTCAATATTTTCTTTTTCTGATTTTGAAATCCTTCCAAACTCTAACAACCCATCGACAAAAAACCTCATACCTTTATCTGTCGGAATTCTTCCTGCAGAAGTATGTGGTGAAAACAACAGGCCTTCTTTTTGAAGATTTGATAATATATTTCTTACAGAAGCAGATGAAATATCTAACCCAGTTCTTTTTAAAACAGTCTCTGACCCCGAGGGGGACCCTGTTTCTAAATAACTTTCAACAACGGTTTTAAAAATTTGTTTAGTACGATCTGTTAGTTCTAAATACAAATTATTTTTCATATGCAGTATATTGGTGTATTAATAATAAAATTCAATTATTAGATATATTAAATGAGAAAAGATAGAAATTTTGATCAACTAAGAGATGTTACCTTTGAGACAAACGTAAACATTCATGCAGAAGGGTCATGTTTTGTAAGGTTTGGAAATACTCATGTTATATGTACTGCTTCAATTGATGAAAAAATACCTCCTTGGCTTAGAAACTCTGGCAAAGGTTGGGTGACAGCAGAATATGGGATGTTACCCCGATCTACAAATACACGCATAGACAGAGAGGCCGCAAGAGGAAAACAAAGCGGTAGAACGCAGGAGATACAAAGATTGATTGGGAGGAGCCTGCGCTCAGTTACCAATCTAGAAGAGCTTGGTGAACGTCAGATTAAAATCGATTGTGATGTAATACAAGCTGATGGTGGCACAAGAACAGCCTCGATAAGTGGTGGGTTTGTTGCATTATATCAAGCAATAGAAAAGTTGAGAAACAATTATAATATTCAACAAAAGATTATTAAAAATTACGTTGCTGCTATTTCAGTTGGAATTATTGATAATAAGCCATGCTTGGATTTAGATTACGATGAAGATGCAGCTGCTCAGGTTGATGCTAATTTTGTTATTTGTGATAATGAAAAATTATCTGAAATTCAAGTTACTGGCGAAGAGTTTTTCTTTAGTGAAACTCAATATCAAGAGCTATATAGGCTAGCAAAAATTGGTATTCAGCAAGTTATATCTAAACAAAAAAATATTCTGGAAAAAAATTGAAAGATATTTTATTTTTTTCTCATAATCAAAAAAAAATTATTGAAATAAGACAAATTTTTAAATCCAATAAAATAAATGTGGAGATACCAGTTAATCTTAATATCAAGCAAAAAGCGATATTGCAAGAATTTGAAAAAGAAGGCGGCACATCAAAAAAACACAGCCCTAAATCCCAAAGTTTTTTCTCTAAATTAAAAGAAGTTTGGGAAGATTTAACTTAATTTCTTTTCAATCAAGTTTACCCAAAGTATAAGCGTTTTTATGTCTAAAATTAAAATTGCAGTAGCGGGATGCCTAGGTAGAATGGGCCAAGAATTATCTAAACAGATTATGAACAACAACAAGCTTGAGTTTGTTGGTGGTTTTGAGCACAAAAAACATAAAAACATTAATAAAGAATTTAAAAAGGTTTCAGATATTAATTCTTCAAAATTAATTTACTCTGATCCAACTATCTCAATTAAGTCAGCAAAGGTGTTAATTGATTTTACAACTCCAGAATCTACTTTGGAGAATGTTAAAATTGCATACCAAAATAATACTGCTGTCATTATTGGCACAACAGGAATGACAGATGCTCAAACAAAGAAAGTTAAAAGTTATGCAAAAAAAATACCAATACTTATGTCTTCCAACATGAGTCTTGGTGTTAATTTGCTTTTTAATTTAGTTCAACAAACTGCATTTGCCTTAAAAGATACAGACTATGATATTGAAATAGCTGAAACGCATCATAAACATAAAAAAGATGCTCCTTCAGGCACAGCGTTATCACTTGGAGAATATGCGGCAGATGGTAGAAAAATTTCACTAAATAAATCAAAAGTTTTAGACCGAACCAAAAAAATAACGAATAGAAAAAAAGGTGATATTGGTTTTTCAGTAACAAGAGGTGGGGAAATTGCCGGGGAGCATACTGTTAGCTTTATTGGTGAAAACGACAGAGTTGACTTAGTTCATAAAGCAAACAACAGATCAATCTTTGTAAAAGGAGCTCTTGATGCCGCTATATTTCTTAGCAAAAAAAAATCAGGCTTTTATACAATGAATGATTTGTTATTTTCTAAATAAATAAAGTAGTATTTTAGTATTTATATAAAAAATTTTTATTTTAAAGTGGGCTTATGAATAAAAGTTCAATCAATTCTATTTATATAACTTTGGCAAAAAAAATAGGTGAACCAAAGACTGAGCTTAATTACCATAACCCCTATACATTTTTAGTTTCTGTTGTTTTGTCAGCACAAGCGACTGACAAATCAGTAAATAACGCTACAAGAGATTTGTTCAAATCTGTTAAAACCCCAAAAAACATGGTTGCTTTAGGAGAGAGAAAGTTGAAAGGTTATATAAAAACAATTGGACTTTATAATTCCAAAGCAAAAAATATTATTAATTTATCAAAAATTTTAATTAATGATTACAAGAGTAAAATTCCTACAGAGTTTAAAAATTTAACTAACTTGCCTGGAGTAGGCAATAAAACGGCAAGTGTGTATCAAAATGAAATATTAAATATTCCAAGAATTGCAGTAGACACACATGTTTTTCGTGTTTCAAATAGAATTGGATTGGCAAAAACTAAAACTGCCGACCAAACTCAGGCAGTTCTAGAGCAGATAACACCAAAAAAATGGCTAAAAACAGCCCACCACTTGCTTATTTTACACGGAAGATATACATGCAAATCGCAAAAACCAATGTGTGATCAATGTATGATCATCGAGCATTGCTTGCATTTTAAAAATGAAAAAAATAAAAAAAATTTTAGCAGCTAATAGAAGTGAAATTGCTATTAGAATTTTCAGAGCTGCAGAAGAATCTGGAATACGAACAGCTGCGATTTATTCCAAAGAAGATAGATTTGCTTTACATCGTTTTAAAACGGACGAAAGTTATCTTGTTGGCGAGGGGAAAGGACCTATACAAGCATACTTAGATATTAACTCAATCATCGATATAGCAAAGAATGCAGGAGTTGATGCTATTCACCCTGGATATGGTTTCTTATCTGAAAATCCTGATTTTGCTGAACTGTGTGAAAAAAATAATATTATTTTTATAGGACCTACTAAAGAAATACTCAGCAGATTGGGGAATAAGACAGCAGCAAAAGAAGTTGCTAATGAAGCAGGTGTTAGTACTATTCACTCAGTAAATGTAACTGAAGAAAATAAAAAAAGCATTCACGAAGAAGTAAATAAAATTGGCTATCCTGTAATTGTTAAAGCTAGTTGGGGCGGAGGTGGAAGAGGGATGAGAGTTGTTCGCTCTACTGATGAACTATCTGAACAAATAGAACTTGCACAAAGTGAATCAAAAAAAGCATTTGGCAAGGATGAAGTTTTTATTGAAAAATTTTTAGAAGATGCAGCGCACATAGAAGTGCAAATATTAGGCGATAAACACGGTAACATTGTTCATTTATTTGAAAGAGATTGTTCTCTCCAAAGAAGACATCAAAAAATTATTGAAAGAGCTCCTGCTCATTTTTTAGAAGACAGAGCTAGGGAAAGTATTTGTAGTTCAGCTGTTAAAATTGCAAAGCATGTAAATTACTGTGGTGCCGGCACTGTAGAGTTTTTATATGATAAAAAAAATAATCAACATTATTTTATTGAAGTTAATCCAAGAATTCAAGTAGAACACACTGTAACTGAAGAAGTTACAGGAATTGATATTGTTAAAGCGCAAATAAGAATTGCCGAAGGAGTCAAGATTGGTACTGACCCTGCCCTACCTAATCAAGAAAATATTAAATTAGATGGGTATGCTATCCAGTGTCGAGTTACTACGGAAGATCCACTAAATAATTTTATGCCTGATTATGGTAAGATAATGACATATCGATCAGCTTCTGGCTTTGGTGTAAGATTAGATGGGGCAACAGCTGCAGCTGGCTCGATTATTACTCCTTATTATGATTCTCTTTTGGTTAAGGTTACGACTTGGGCACAGACAACTGAAGATTGTATTAGAAGAATGGATAGAGCGCTTCGTGAGTTTAGAATAAGGGGTGTTAAAACCAACCTTGTGTTTCTTGAATCTCTTATAAACAATGATAATTTTAAGCTAGGGAAATACAATACTAATTTTGTAGATACAAACAAAGACCTATACAACTTTAAACCAAAAAAAGATCGTGCATCTAAAATTATTTCTTATTTAGGAAATGTTGTTGTCAATGGACACTCCGACATAAAAGGAAGAGACAATGATTTTAATTTAACCCCTCCTGTTATTCCTGCTTTTGAAAAAAATCATAGTCCAACCAATTATGTTGAAGAATTAAAAAAACTTGGGCCTGAAAAATTCACCAAGGTAATAAAGGAAAAAAAATATACTCTGATAACAGACACAACTATGCGTGATGCTCACCAATCACTTCTTGCAACAAGAATGAGAACTGACGACCTAGTAAATATCGCTGCATTTTATAGTAATAAGCTTTCTAATTTATTTTCAATTGAGTGTTGGGGTGGCGCAACTTTTGATACTTCGATGAGGTTTTTAAAAGAGGACCCTTGGGATAGATTGGCAAAAATAAATCAACAAGCACCAAATATTTTAAAACAAATGCTTTTACGAGGATCCAATGCTGTTGGGTATAAAAATTATCCCGATAATGTCGTAAAGTTTTTTGTTAAAGAAGCAGCACAGGCTGGAATTGATGTGTTTAGAGTTTTTGATTCATTAAACTTAATTGAAAATATGAAAGTTTCAATTGAAGAAGTTCGATCACAAAATAAAATATGTGAAGGAACAATATGTTACACAAATGATGTTACTAACCCTAAAGAAAATAAATATACTCTAAAATATTATATTGAACTTGCAAAAGAATTAGAAAAAGCAGGCTCGCACATTATTACCATTAAAGATATGGCTGGTTTATGTAAGCCTTTAGCAGTTAAGCTTTTAATAAAAGAATTAAGAAATGAAATTTCCTTACCTATTCATTATCATACACACGATACATCAGGTACTTCTTCAGCGACTGTTTTAGCTGCTGTTGAAGAGGGTATAGATATTGTTGATTTAGCAATGGACTCAATGAGTGGACTAACTTCTCAACCAGCATTAGGCTCTGTTGTGTCAATAATGAAACAAAATTATGCAAATCCAAGATTAGATGAAGTTAGCATAAGAGAGGCTTCGTTATATTGGGAACAGGTCAGAAATAATTATAAAGCGTTTGAAACTGATTTTAAAGGCGGTAGCTCTGATGTGTATTTACACCAGATGCCAGGGGGGCAGTTTACTAATTTAAAAGAACAGGCTCGGTCTCTTGGAATTACAACAGATAAATGGGGCCTAGTTGCGAATATCTATGCTGAAGTAAATAAAATGTTTGGAGATATAATTAAAGTTACACCATCTTCAAAAGTGGTAGGTGATATGGCGCTTTATATGATTAGCAATGACTTGAGTTCTGAGGATGTATTGGACCCAAACAAAGAGATATCGTTTCCTGGATCAGTAGTTGAATTCTTTAAAGGTGAAATGGGAATACCACTTGGAGGTTTTCCAAAAAAATTACAGAAAAAAATATTGGGTAATGAAAAACCACTTACTAAAAGACCAGGGTCTGTTTTACAAAATGTTAATTTAGATAAGGAACAAGAACAATTAGAAAAAAAATATGAAGAAAAAATTTCTAATCAACAACTAGCTTCTTACTTAATGTACCCAAAAGTATTTGAAGATTTTATGGATCATCGTAAAACTTATAGTGATACATCTATTTTATCAACAGGATTATTTTTTTATGGACCGCTTCCAGATAAAGAATATTCTTTACCAATAGATAAAGGTAAAAATCTTATTGTCCGTTATTTAGCAAAAGGAGAGCCCAACGCCAATGGTTCTAGTTCGGTTTTTTTTGAACTAAATGGTCAACCAAGAACTATTGAAATTATTAACAAGGAGTTTTCAAAAAATGTTGCTAAAAAAACTAAATCAGAAGATGGCAATCCAAAACACGTTGGTTCACCTTTGCCAGGTCAAGTTGCCAAAATATTTGTTAGTGAAGGCACAAAGGTAATTAAAGGCGATAGAGTATTGGTTATTGAGGCAATGAAAATGGAAACAACTATTAATGCAGAAAAAAGTGGTACAATAAAAAAAATCCATATTAGTTCTGGAGATAATGTAGAGACAAAAGATCTGTTAATTGAAATAGACTAAATTTAATTTAGCAAACCAAATTCTTTATAACATCCCTCTAGCGCTTGCTTTGAGTTTAATAGCTCTGTTTTGTTATTTCGTAACTCAAAATACTCAACTCTTTTATTGTTTGTTTCCTGATTAATAAATAAAAACAACCTACAGTTTTCACTATCATATCGAAGAGTGTAAACAGATCCATCTATTCTTGATAGTTGAGCTTTACCCAACAAGTCAAAAATTATATTTTCAGTTTTTCCAATAAAGTTTATACCTGCTAATTTTTGTTGATTTTCAATTATATTTTTTTCTATTTCTTTTTTTTCTTCTAAAATTTCAATTTCTTCTTCTATTTCTTTTTCTTCAATTATTTTCTTAATTACATCTTCCTCTTTACTTTCTTTTTTTGGAATAGATTTTTTGACTTGGTTAGTAACAGTATTTGTAACTTTAATAACCTCTTTGGTAACCTCTACCGTAGAACATCCCCAAACTAATAATGATAATGTTAGAAATAAAAATATCCGCATTGCTCTTATGATCAATTGTATATATGTAATATATTTATGATTACATCAATTAAATCACCTTTTTTAGAATATAAAATGACAATTTTGAGAAATAAAAAAACCTCTAATTCTTTATTTCGACAGACAATGAACGAAGCAAGCTATTTAATAGCGGCTGAAGTATTAAAGCATTTAAAATATAAAAAAGTGACTGTCCAAACGCCGCTCACTAAAACAACTGGAAAAGATCTTGCTCATCAAGTAATTCTTGTCCCAATTTTGAGAGCTGGACTTGGATTATTAGAAGGCTTTGTAAAGTTTTTACCTGAAGCAGAAAAAGGACATATTGGATTATATCGCGATGAACAAACATATAAGCCAGTGGAATATTTATTTAAACTTCCAAAAACTAAAAATAAAAAAGTCCTTGTCCTTGACCCTATGCTGGCTACTGGTAACTCATCTATTGCAGCAATAAATTTAATTAAAAATAAAGGTGTAAAAATCAAAGATGTCTTTCTTGTATCTCTTTTGGCCGCCCCTGAAGGTATAAAAAATGTACAAAAAAATCACCGATCACTCCATATTTTTACTTGTAAAATTGATCAAAAATTGAACAAAAATATGTTCATTGTCCCCGGCCTTGGTGATGCAGGTGACAGGTATATGGGAACTTAGATTATTTATCCACGATATATAATTTATATCAATTTTATTAATTTTTTTTTGGATTAAAAATGATATCAACTAATTATCTATTACGGAAATAATGAGGAGATATTCACTATGAAAAAACTATTAAATATTTTTGTTGTCTCTTTCGCACTCGTATTTTCATCAAATCTATTTGCAAATAAAATTGGTGTTATTTATGACTCTGGCGGAAAATTCGACAAATCTTTTAACGAATTAGCTTTTATGACAGCTGAAAGAGTTAAGAATGAACTAGGCTGGGATATGGTTGAGTTTGAAGCTTCAAACAATACACAAATTGAACAAGGAATGAGAAAAGTTGCAGATAGAGGAGCAACACTTGTTGTTGCAATGGGATTTGCACAAGCAGACGCAGTTGCTGCTGTAGCACCAGACTATCCTGATACACACTTTGTTGCAGTGGATGTTTGTTGGGTTGATGATCCAGCAGGAAATATTTATCAAGCTTGTTACTTAGAGCATGAAGGATCATTTCTGGTAGGAGTAATTGCTGCTATGGCATCAAAAACTGGAACAATAGGTTTTGTTGGTGGAATGGATATTCCATTAATTCGAAAATTCCAAGGTGGTTATGAACAGGGCGCTTTATATGCTAATCCTGATATTAAAATACTGGCAAATATGACAGGCACAACTCCTGAAGCTTGGAACAATCCAACTAAAGGTGCAGAACTAACTAAAGCACAAATTGATGGAGGTGCAGATGTTGTTTACCAAGCAGCTGGCGGAACCGGTATTGGAGTTCTTCAAGCTGCTGCGGATGCTGGAATTTATGGCATAGGTGTTGATACTAATCAAAACTGGATGCATCCAGGAAGCATGTTAACTTCTATGTTAAAGCGTTTGGATCTAACGATCTTTGAACAAGCTGAAAAAACTGCTGCTGGAACTTTTGAGCCAGGTATTAATATTCTTGGACTTGCTCAAGGCATGGTTGGATATGCTATTGAAGATGGTCAAGTAACTGCTGATATGCAAAGTGCTGCTGATGCAGCAGCTGCAGATATAGTTAGTGGCGCTATCATTGTTGCTGATTGGTCACAGGAATAATTAAGTTATAAAAAAATCTTTGGTGAGACCAAAACATAATAAATAATTTATGGTCTCACCTATATTAGAACTGAAAGATATAAATAAATCTTTTGGTCATGTTCAGGCTAATAAAGATATTAACTTAATAGTTAATCAAGGAACAATCCACGGCATCATTGGTGAAAATGGAGCCGGAAAATCTACGTTAATGAGTATTGTTTACGGACTTTATCAGGCTGACTCAGGAATAATTAGTGTTAACGGAAAAGAGATTAAACTTAAATCACCTAGAGACTCAATAGAAAATGGAATTGGTATGGTGCACCAACATTTTATGCTGGTTGAGAATTTTACTGTTCTTGAAAATATTGTTTTAGGTTTTGAGGGCGAAATAATATTTGGAAAAAATTTAGAAAAAGCAAAAACAGATTTAAAAAATCTTTGCGACACTTATAATTTAAATGTTGATCTTGACTCCATAATTTCAGATTTGTCTGTAGGGTTTCGTCAACGAGTAGAAATTTTAAAATCACTATACCGTGGTGCAGAGGTATTTATTTTAGATGAGCCCACAGGAGTTTTAACTCCTCAAGAAGTAGATGAATTATTTAAAATTCTCCGCTCTTTAAAAGAAGAAGGAAAAACAATTGTGTTAATTACTCATAAGTTAAACGAAATAATGGACTTAACGAGTGCAGTTTCAGTAATGCGCCAAGGGAAAATTGTAGGACACACCGCAACTGAATCTACTGATAGAGAAAAGCTTGCCGAAATGATGGTAGGAAGAAGCGTACTACTAAGAATTAATAAGTCAAAAGTTGAAAAAGGTGATGTTGTATTTAAGGTAGAAAATTTAACAGTTAAGGATGATCTTAGTGTTATAAGAGTGAAGGATGTCAATTTAGAAATACATGCAGGAGAAATTTTAGGCTTAGCAGGGGTTACAGGTAATGGGCAAACTGAATTATTAGAAGCTTTATCGGGCATAAGAGAAGTAGAATCAGGTGAAATTTATCTGAATGGAGAAAAAATTTCTGATAGCTCAGGGCTTTTAAATCCAAGAGAACTTAAAGATAAAGGTCTAGCACATGTACCAGAGGATCGCCAGAGAATGGGACTGGTGACTGATTTTAAGGCTTATGAAAATTTAATTTTTGGTTATCATGATCAAGAGCCGTATTCAAAATCTTCAATAATGAAAGATAATCAAATTTTAGATTATTCAAAAAAAGTTATGGAAGAATATGATGTAAGACCAAGGTCTCCACATTTAATTACTTCTAACTTTTCTGGCGGCAACCAGCAAAAACTTATTTTAAGTAGAGAGTTAAATGAAAATCCTAAAGTGTTACTTGTTGGTCAACCAACAAGAGGTGTGGATATAGGTGCAATAGAATTTATTCATCAAAGATTAATAGATATGCGTGACAAAGGTGCCGCTATATTGTTGGTTTCGGTTGAGTTAGAAGAGGTGCTTTCATTATCTGATAGAATAGTGGTAATGTTTGATGGTAACATCGTTGGAGAAAGAGTTAATAAAGATGTTACAGATCGTGAACTTGGTTTGTTGATGGCGGGAGTAGCTTAATGAGTACTGCAGTAGATAAGTCAAAAGTGCCTTGGTGGGTTTCAAACTTAATAGTTCCACTAGTAAATTTAACTTTAGCCCTTCTTGTTTCTGCTTTGTTTATTTTTATTGCAGGTGAAAACCCCTATCAGGCCATTAAACTAATTATTTATGGGTCTTTTGGTTATTTGGAAGGATTTGCCTATACTCTTTATTATACCACGAATTTTATTTTCACTGGATTGGCTTTCGCAGTGGCATTTCATTGTCGGCTTTTCAATATTGGCGGAGAGGGACAAGCTTATATTGGAGGTCTTGGAGTTTTTCTTGTTGCAATTAATGTTAGTTTTCTTCCTGTTCCAATTATCTGGCTTCTTTCAATAGCTGGAGCTTTTATTTTTGGTGCTGCTTGGGCATTTATCCCGGCTTACTTACAAGCAAAAAGAGGTAGTCATGTAGTTATTACAACAATCATGTTTAATTTTATAGCATCTTCATTAATGGTGTATTTGTTGGTCGATGTTATTCGTGACATGAAACAAATGGGACCCCATACAGTTGCGTTGCCAAAAGAAATGTGGCTTCCAAGCTTTAAAGATTTTGCTGCTTTATTTGGTATTAAAATTAGATACTCTCCTCTGAACTTGTCTTTTCTTTTAGCAATTGTGGCATCTTTTTTTGTTTGGTTTCTGGTTTGGAAAACTAAATGGGGATATGAAATGAGGGCAGTTGGACACAATACACAAGCAGCTATATATGCAGGTATTTCTCCTTATAAAAATATTATTATAGCGATGTTGATCTCTGGAGGTTTGGCAGGATTATTAAGTATAAACGAAATTTTAGGCGTTCATCATAAAATAGTCTCAGGTTTTCCTGCGGGATATGGCTTTACAGGAATTGCAGTTGCTTTGATGGGAAGAAACCACCCAATAGGAATATTCCCAGCAGCATTTTTATTTGGAATTTTATATCAAGGTGGATCAGAAGTAACCTTTGATATGCCAAATATAACGCGATATATGTTTGTTGCTGTTCAAGGTGTCATAATTTTATTTAGTGGCGCTCTAGAGAATTTATTTAGACCTCAAATTGAAAGTTTTTTTGTAAACAGACTTAACAAAGAGGTTGAGGCTTAATGGAATTTTTATCAGATATAGCCTCTCTAACAAATTCGACGCTGAGAATTTCAACCCCATTAGTTTTTGCTGCAATGGCTGGTATATTTGCTGAACGATCAGGTGTTATAGATTTTAGTTTAGAAGGTAAAATGCTGATGGCTGCTTTTGTAGCTGCAGTTGGTTCATATTATTTTGGTAATCCATGGATTGGATTATTAATGGCTATTGTTTCCTGTGTTAGCTTATCAATGTTACATGGTTTTGCATCAGTAACTCACAAGGGTGATCAAGTTGTATCTTGTGTAGCTATTAATATTTTAATAATTGGTTTGACAACTGCTTTAGCTGCAGCTTGGTTTGGGCAAGCGGGTTTAACACCAACGCTCACAAATGATCAACGCTTTTTAGAAATTACTTTACCTTTCGCTGATGCTTTGAGAGAGATTCCAATCATTGGTTTTATTTATAGCGATATACTAAGCGGACATTATATTTTTGTTTATTTAGCTTATCTATCAGTTCCAATTGTTTATTGGGTAGTATTCAAAACCAGTTTTGGATTACGAGTAAGGGCAGTAGGTGAAAATCCAAGTGCAGTTGATACAGCAGGAATTAATGTTTTTACAATGAGATACAAAGCACTTGCAATCAATGGTGTTTTAATCGCTTTCGCAGGAGCCCACCTATCAACTGCTGTTAATGCTAATTTTTTTAGAGAAATGTCTGCAGGAAGAGGATATTTAGCTCTAGCTGCAATGATTTTTGGCAAATGGCATCCTAAGACTGCACTAATTGCATGCTTACTTTTTGGATTTACAGACGCTCTTCAAATAAGATTACAGGGAGTTGAGCTACCTACTATTGGCACAATTCCAGTTCAACTAATACAAGCTATTCCTTATGTCTTAACAGTTGTTCTACTGGCTGGATTTGTAGGCAAGGCTGTAGCCCCAAGTGCTATTGGGCAGCCTTACATAAAAGAAAGATAATTTTAAATAATATAAACTTTAAAATTAAATTACGACGAAGGTTAATAGGTCGTAATTTTTAAAAAGAGTTTAATTAGTTAAGATCGAAACGATCAGCGTTCATAACCTTATTCCACGCGTTAATGAAATCAGTTACAAACTTCTCATGATTATCTGATTGAGAATATACTTCTGCCAATGCTCTTAGTTGAGAGTTTGATCCAAAAACAAGATCAGTTCTTGAAGCTCTTCTTATTTTTTCACCTGATTGACGATCAGTTGCTTGATAAGAATTACTTCCTGTTGCTTCCCACTTAACTGTCATATCAAGAAGAGTTGAAAAGAAACTATTATCTAACTTTCCATCATTGGAGAAAATACCTCGATCATCCGAACTAATACCTAGGGCACGCATACCTCCCACCAAGACTGTCATTTCAGGAGCAGTAAGACCAAGTAAATGGGCTCTATCCAACATGAGCTCTTCTGGTGTTACTGAAAAATTTTTCTTTAGATAGTTTCTAAACCCATCTGCTTCAGGCTCAAGTACAGCAAATGATTCTATATCTGTATGTTCTTGAGTTGTATCTCCTCTTCCTGGTGTAAATGGAACAGGTTTTCCAGATGCTTTTTCTATTCCAACATTACCTGCAAGTACAATTACATCTGCAACACTCGCACCGGTTTCAGAAGCTATACCCTCAAGTATATTTAGTACTTTAGATAGTTGATCTGGATTATTTACTTCCCAATTTTTTTGAGGCTCAAGCCTAATCCTTGCACCATTGGCACCACCACGCATATCAGTTTGACGATACGTTGAAGCACTTGCCCATGCTGTTTCAACCATTTCCTTAATTGATAGTCCGCTATGAGAAATGTTTGTTTTGACTACATTAACATCATAATCTGATTTTCCTTGTGGAACAGGATCTTGCCAAATTAATTCTTCTTTAGGAACTTCTGGCCCCATATAACGTGACTTAGGACCTAAATCTCTATGTAAAAGTTTAAACCATGCTCGAGCAAAAGCATCTTGAAACTGATCTGGGTTCTTATGAAAGCGTTCTGATATTTTTCTATATTCAGGATCTTCTCGCATAGCCATATCAGCTGTAGTCATCATTGTTGGAACTTTTTTAGAAGCATCTTCAGCATCTGGCGCAAGATCTTTTTCTTTTGGATCTACTGCATGCCAAATGTTTGCTCCTGCAGGACTTTTTGTAAGTTTCCATTCATAATCAAGAAGCATATCAAAGTATCCATTATCCCATTGTGTTGGATTTGGTGTCCACGCACCTTCAACACCACTTGTAATGCTATCACTTCCTTTACCTGACGCATGTTTACTAATCCAACCAAGACCCATTTCTTCTATAGGAGCTGCTTCTGGTTCAGGACCAACAAGACCTGCATCACCAGCGCCATGAGCTTTACCAAATGTATGACCTCCAGCAGTTAGTGCAACAGTTTCTTCATCATTCATTGACATTCTTCCAAAGGTTTCACGAATATCTTTTGCGCTAGCAAGCGGATCTGGATTACCATCAGGTCCTTCGGGGTTAACATAAATTAATCCCATCTGAACATTAGCAAGGGGTTGTTCTAAATCACGTTCACCACTGTACCTTTTATTTTCAAGCCATCCTTTTTCAATTCCCCAATAAATATCTTCTTCTGGAGCCCATATATCTTCTCTACCACCACTAAATCCAAATGTTTTTCCACCCATTGATTCAATAGCTACATTACCAGCTAAAAGTAATAAGTCTGCCCAACTTATTTTATTTCCATATTTTTTTTTGATTGGCCATAAAAGACGCCTTGCTTTATCTAGATTGCCATTATCTGGCCAACTATTAAGGGGAGCAAATCTCTGTGCACCAGTTCCACCCCCACCTCTACCATCACCAGACCTATATGTTCCTGCAGCATGCCATGTCATACGAATAAAAAAACCTCCATAGTGTCCATAATCTGCTGGCCACCAATCTTGTGAGTCAGTCATTAAATTTGTAAGATCTTTTTTTAATCCATTATAATCAATGCTATTAAATTGTTTGCGGTAATCAAAATCATTATCCATTGGGTTAGATTTTTTATCATGTTGGTGCAGAATACTAATATCTAATTGGTTTGGCCACCAATCCCTATTCGTTGTTCCTTCTCCATTATTTTTTGTATTCGCTCCATGCATTACTGGGCATTTATTTTCAGCATCCATTTGTATGTCTCCTTTTTAGAATCAACCTAAATATACAAAGAAAAATTAGAAAAGCAAAATGAAATTAATGAGAATATTTGATCTAGATAATGAATTTTAAAAAAACTAAATCTCTATGTCGAATTTCTGCGGTTTCCAGTCAGGTGGCGCTAATTCAAAATCTTTATATTCAAATGCAGGCGCAACTGAACATCCTATTAAACTATATTTTCCAACAGACTTCATTGCAAACCAATTGTTTGCCTTTACAGTATAGTGAAATTGATTTTGTTTACCTAAAGTTACAGTTGTAAATGTGTTGCCGTCTTCTGATAAAAAAATGTTGATTGGATCACCTTTATAAAAATGTAAAGTTTCATATTTTATTAGTCGATGCCAGTGTGATTTTTCATTTTGTTTAAGAAGATAGTAGATGATACTAATTTCTTTATTTTTAAAATATTCAACAAAATGCCCTCCCTCAGGATGAGGTTTTAACTTCAATTCATGGATAATTGATTCAGCGTCATTCATTAATTTATAATAAATGACCTAATTTCTTTTTTTTAGTTAATATATATTTCTCGTTATATTTATTAGTATTGGATGAAAGAGGGACTCGCTCATTTATTACAACACCCATTGCTTTTAATGCATCAATTTTTTTTGGATTATTAGTCATCAAATCAACCGTTTTTATTCCAAGAAAGTTAATCATACCTGAGACAGTTTCATAATCTCTTTCATCTTCTTTAAATCCCAATTGATGGTTTGCCTCTACAGTATCAAGTCCTTTATCCTGAAGATTATAAGCTCTTATTTTATTTGATAAACCAATACCTCTTCCTTCTTGTTGAAGGTAAAAAACTACACCTCGGCCTCTTTCAGCAATTTGTTTCAAAGATTCTGTTAGTTGATATCTGCAATCACAACGCATACTAAAAAAAGACTCTCCTGTTATACATTGAGAATGTATCCTAGACAGAACAGGTTCACTAGTTAATAAATCTCCCATACTTATAGCTAAATGATCTTTAGATTTTTTTTCATCAGTGAAAGCATGAACCTTAAACTCACCCAAATCAGTTGGGAGGTTACTAGTTTCAATAAATTTTAATTTTGATATCATAAATAAAATATTTCTTTATTCCATTTCATTAATTTGTAAATATTATAATTTAGTTGGATTAGTAGCATTTCCATATACTTTTTTTGGATCAAATACTTTCTCATCTTCTTCAAATCTTAAAACGACTTTTGAATTTTTATTTTCTAATAGTATGCTTCTATAAAAACAAGATCTGTAACCAACGTGACAGCTTGCTCCACCTTGTACTTCAACTCTTAGCCATACACTATCTTGATCATCATCAATTCTTATCTCTTTTATTTTTTGAATGAGCCCACTAGTTTTTCCCTTATGCCACAAAGATTTTCTACTTCGTGAATAGTACACTGCTTCACCTAAAGTAATTGATTGTTTTAATGCTTCTTCATTCATATAACCTTGCATTAAAACTTCTCCTGAATTGTGGTCTGTAGTTACTACTGGAATTAAACCATTTTTATCAAACTTAGGTGCTAACTCAGTTGATTCCTCAACCTGTTCAATAGATATTCTTTTTTTAAAACTAATATCATTCATTTTTTAACTCCTTAGTTTATTGGTGATGCAGATTCTTTTTGTAAATTATTTATTAATTCTTTCAACTTCATAACTTTTGTCTCAGAGCTTCCTATGCGTCTAACCGATACAGTCTTATCTTCTGCTTCTTTTTTACCAACAGCAAGTATAATTGGTATTTTTGAGTTACTATGTTCACGGATTTTATAGCCTATTTTTTCATTACGAATATCTATCTCTGAACGCAAACCATTTTTTAATAACTGATCTTTTACATCAAAAGCATAATTATCTGAATCTGATGTTATTGTAGCAACTACAATTTGGGACGGTGATAACCATAATGGTAAATGTCCAGCATAGTGCTCTATTAATATTCCCGTAAATCTTTCTAAGGAACCGAAAAGAGCTCTGTGTAACATAACTGGGATTTTCTTTTTACCATCTTCAGCAACATACGTTGCCCCTAATCTTTCTGGTAAATTTAGATCTACTTGCAATGTCCCGCATTGCCAGTCACGCCCAATAGCATCTCTTAATACAAACTCCAGTTTTGGACCATAAAATGCGCCCTCACCGGGGTTAAGTGTATACTGAAGTTTTGTTGCTTCCATAGCTTGTCTTAAAGCTTCTTCTGCCTTATCCCAAACAACATCTTCACCTACACGCTTTTCTGGTCTGTCAGAAAATTTAATTCTAACATCATCAAATCCAAAATCTTTGTAAATACTAAGTATAAGATCACAAACAATTTTGCTTTCTTCTGTAATCTGATCTTCAGTACAAAAAATATGTGCATCATCTTGCGTAAAAGCTCTAACTCGCATTAAGCCATGCAATGCACCCGATGGTTCGTAACGATGAACTTTACCAAACTCAGACATACGCAAAGGTAAGTCCCTATAACTTTTTAATCCTTGTTTATAAACTTCTACAGCGCCAGGACAATTCATAGGTTTAATAGCAAATACTTTTTCTTCTTTTGCGTCAGTTATGAACATGTGGTCACCAAATTTCTCCCAGTGACCAGAAGTTTCCCATAAAGATTTATCTAATAACTCTGGCGTGCTGGTTTCAACATACCCAGCCCTATCTTGTCTTAAGCGCATATAATTAATTAAGGACTGAAATAATTGCCATCCTTTAGGATGCCAAAAAACTGCACCCGGTGCCTCCTCTTGAAAATGAAATAAATTCATTTCTTTGCCGAGCTTTCGATGGTCTCTTTTTTCAGCCTCTTCAATTTGTTGTAAATGCTTTTCTAGTTCCTTTTCATTCCTCCAAGCAGTTCCATAGATACGTGTGAGCATTGCATTTTTAGAGTCGCCTCTCCAATAAGCACCAGCAACTTTCATTAACTTAAAACCTTTACCAATTTGTTTTGTACTTATCATATGAGGTCCACGACAAAGATCTAGCCATTCACCTTGTTTATAGATTGTTAATTCTTCATCAGGATTTAAATCTTGAATAAGTTCAACTTTATATTCTTCACCTTTTTCTTTAAAAAACTTTATAGCTTTTTCTCGAGACCAAACCTCCCTTGCAAATTTTTCATCTTTATTAACAATTTCATGCATTTTCTTTTCAATTTTAGGTAAATCTGAAAGCGTAAATGGTTCTTTTCGTGCAAAGTCATAATAGAAACCATTTTCAATTGACGGTCCTATAGTAACTTGTGTACCCGGAAATAATGATTGAACAGCTTCTGCCATTACATGAGCACAATCATGTCTAATAATATCAAGAGCCTCATCGTTTTCTCTTTTGATTATAACAACTTTGCAGTCTTGATTTATTGCTAATGAAAGATCACTAATTTTTCCATCAATTTTTATAGCAACTGATTCTTTCGCAAGAGATTTAGATATTTGACTTGCAAGATCAAATCCTGAAATACCTTTAACTACTGATTTTGTATTTCCGTCTGGAAAAGTAATTATAATATTTTCGCTCATGAATCTTTTCGCCAAATAGTCCCGTTTTTAGTATCTTCTATTTCAATACCTTTTATTTTGAGTTTATCTCTAATTTTATCCGCCAACTTAAAGTCTTTATCGCGTCTAGCTTCATTACGTTGATTTATCAACCCTTCTATTTCTTCTTTTTCAGGATTTGATGATTGATTATAGCCAAGCCATACATCAGAATCTTCACCCATAACTCCTAATATTTTTCCAGCAGCGATAAGGTTATTTTTAATATTAATTTTTTCATCTTTATTAGCTCCAGATAATTTATTTGATAAAGTATTAAGTTGCGCTAAAACTTTTGGGGTATTTAAATCATCCAAGAAACTTTGCATGATTTCATCTGATAAATTTTCTGATGTAATTTCTATATCTTGGAGCTCTTTTAGAGAGCGATAAAAACGATCCAGCATTTTGCTATTCTGATCAATTATTTCTTTAGTCCAATTTAAAGGTTGTCTGTAATGAGCTGATAAAAGGGCTAGTCTTAACACTTCTCCGCTGTATTGGTCTTTTAGATCATGAACCAATCGTATGTTACCAATTGATTTTGACATTTTCTCTCCCTCGACATTTACAAAACCATTATGAAACCAAAAATGAGCAAAACTTTTAGGTTCATGTTTTTTATTTAAAGAACAAGTCTGTGCAATTTCATTTTCATGATGAGGAAAAACTAAATCCATTCCACCGCTATGAATATCAAATGGTAGGCCTAATGTTTTTTCAGACATAGCAGAACACTCTAAGTGCCAGCCTGGACGACCAAAGCCCCAAGGTGATTCCCATCCCGGCAAGGGATCAGGTGAAGGTTTCCACAAAATAAAATCAGCAGGATCTTTTTTAAAAGGCACAACTTCAACTCTGCTTCCAGCAATTTGTTCATCGCGGTTTCTTTTAGACAAGACTCCATATTTTGAAAAACTTGGAACATGAAATAATACGTGACCTTCTTTTTCGTAGGCATTATTATTTTCAATAAGTTTTTTAATTAGATCAATCATTTCGTTAATATGGTCAGTTGCACGTGGTTGAACATCAGGAAGTTTCACATTAAGATAAGCCATATCTTCGTTATAAATTTTTGTATATTTTATTGTTAAATTTTTAATGGGCTCATTAAGCTCATGAGCAGCATCAATAATTTTATCATCAATATCTGTTATGTTCGAAACATAAGTAACTTTATTATATTGTGTTCTTAGAACATTTATTAGGAGATCATTAGCAACTGCCATTCTAGCATTACCAATATGAGCAAAGTTGTAAACAGTGGGACCACAGGCATATACTCTAACATGCTTCTCATCCACAGGTTTAAAAGTCTCTTTTGTTCCAGATAAAGTGTTATGAATTTTTAAAACCATAAATTTAATTAATTGCTAATAATTTAACTCAATTTCAACAGGCACTCCATGTTCCAACATTATTGCTGCTTTTTTAAATTTTGGTGGCCCTTTAGGATTATATTTATTGCTAAAAGCAAATCCTTCTTTAGGTCGCCAAAAGAGACCAGTCTTTAATTTGCCATCACCATCTTCATCATGGTATATAACAATAGCTATTTGTCCCTCATGAATTTTTGTTAGTGGAACGACTACTTTGCCCTTATTTACTTTTTTTCTCACAGCCTCAACAGCTTCATCTTCCTTTAAAAAGGAGTCTTTAGAGTCATATATTTTTATATCTATGTACCCTTTATCATGTTCAACATTTGGAATAATAACTGTTCCATGTGATAAAACAACACTGGAGAAAAATAATACAAGCAAAAAAAGAATTTTTTGAATAAAAGTATTTTTCATATATTTTACCTAATTATAATAGAATTCAGTGCTGAACAATAAAGAATACATTAATAAGATTTTTCAATCTAATAAACCACTAATAATCTACAAAACTGTAGGTGGATATGACGTTTATACTGATTTTAAGGAAAAGATTGTCCTAAATTCTAAAAATTTAAAAAATTTTTTAAATAAAAAAACACTACAACCAAAGTCTTCTATTAAGGAATTAAATTGTTATGTAGGTTTTTTTGGTTTTCAGCTTTTATGTGAAAATATAAAGATCAAGTTGCCTAAACAACAAAGCTTAAATTTTTATCCAGGGTTATTTTATAAACCGCAAACTATTATTAAAATACGAAAAAATATAATAATTAAAAGTTTATTAAAAAATTTTAAGCAGTTGTGCTCTTTTAAGAGCAACGTCAATTATTTTTATCAAAAAAAATTTAATTTAAACTTAAATGAATCACAATACTCAGGCCTGTTCCGATATTTTTCAAAAAAAATTAAACTAGGAGAAACCTATCAAATTAAAATTTGTCAAACTTATGCAAATAAATCCAACATTGATGCTGTTAAATTTTTTTGGAAATTAATGAGTATTAACGAGTCTCCAGAAAGTTTTTTAATAAGAGATAAAGATTATAGCATTATAAGCTGCTCTCCTGAAACGTTGATTCAAAAAAAGAAAGATGTTGTAATGACAAAGCCAATAGCTGGAACATTAAATCGAACAAAAAAAATGACTGCAAAGTTTGCTAACGATTTTTTTAAAAAAAATGAAAAAGAAAGCAAAGAACATAATATGATTGTTGATATGGAGCGCAATGATTTGTCACGCATATGTAAAACGGGTAGTGTAAAAATTAATAAGTTAAAGAATGTTGAAGAATATAGAGATCTTTATCATTATGTAACTGAAATAAAAGGTAAGTTAAAAAAGAATATAAAAAATCATGATATTGTTTCTGCAATGATGCCTGGCGGATCAGTGATTGGTTGTCCTAAAATAAGCACTATAAAACTACTTAATAGTCGTGAAAAATTAAACAGAAATATTTATACTGGAAGTTTTGGTTATATTAATGCCAATGGTGATATGCGCTTTAACATTATTATTCGCTCAATTTTAAATTATAAAAAACGAGCAGAAATTTCAGCAGCAAGCGGTGTTGTGATTGATAGTAAGCCAAAAAGAGAATACAAAGAAAACCACATAAAGGCTAAATCACTTTTAGATTTATTCAAAACATGATTTACGTTATTGATCACGAAGATTCCTTCACGTATAATTTAGTTCATCTCCTTGAAGGCTTCGCACCAACTTATGTTTCAAACTATTATGACCTTGATAGGAAGAAATTAGACAAATCAAAAATTATTGTTTTTTCACCAGGACCTGGAGATCCTTCGCACTATCCTGAAACACTAAAAATTTATCACAAATACAAAGGTTTTAAAAAAATTATAGGAATTTGCCTAGGTTTTCAGCAAATATTATATGCACAGAAGGCAGAAATTATTCCTCAAAAAAAAATATATCACGGATATCAGTCAAAAGTTAAAGTTTTAAAAAGTAGCACTTTATTTAAGCCTAATAGGATTTTTTTAGCTGGGCGCTACCATTCTCTTAAACTTAAAGAACCTTTTATTTCTTCATCTGTAAAAATAACAATGAGATGTCTAGAAACTAATGTTGCTATGGGTATAGAAGATACTATTAATAACGTATATGGTTTTCAATTTCACCCAGACTCTTTTTTAACTGTTGATGGTAAATTTCTTATTCAAAAAATCTTACAAGCTTAGCAGTTTTGCAAAAGTAAAATACAATCATTTGTGGGGGTCTAAAGGTGTTTTTACAACAATTAGAGTATACGGAAAACATCCTAAATATATTTTTTTAAAAGATCACTTATTGCAATTAAATAAAAGTCTAAAAAAATTAAATATTAATTTTTTGTTAACTGAAAAACAATTGCTAGAATTAATTCCTAATAATTTAAAAATAATAAAATACAATCATCTCCTTAGGATTGCAATGAAGAAAAATATAATATCTATATCTCTTCGGCCTCGATTAAAACCAATTACTCATTTTCAATGTAAGTTTGTTAATTATCAAAGAATAAATCCAAGAATTAAAAATTTACAATATAAAAAAATATTATCCATGCAAAAGAATATTGATATGCAAAAAACGGAAATATTATTTTATAATAATAACAGTATTCTTGAAGGCTCAACAACAAACTTAATTATGATAAAAAATAGTCAGATGATTTTCCCTAAAGGAAATTACTACAAAGGTATAACTATGAATTATTTCTTAAAAAAATTTCATAAAAAATATACATTTAAATTAATAAGCTTTTCCGATTTATCAAAAGCAGATGAAATAATTTTGGTTGGTTCTGGTAAAGGAGTTATTAGAGTAACATCTATTCCTTCCATAAAATGGTTTAGCTCTTCTTCAAAAATGTTTAAAAGATTATTTTCAATATATAAAGCCCAATTAGAACTATGATATTTAATAAGAACAACTTTTCCATTTTGTCTCCAGCAATAATGGGTATCTGTAATGTTACTAAGGACTCGTTTAGTGATGGTGGTATAAATTATAAAACTTCTAATGCTCTTAAGTCTATAAAGCAGATGATAAATGATGGAGCTCAAATTATTGACATAGGAGCAGAAAGCACAAGACCAGGAAGTGATCCAATAAGTTCTCAAGATGAAATTAAAAAACTATCACCAATTTTAAAAAAACTACCTAAAGACCAATTCTTAATCTCTATAGATTCCTCAAAAATTGAGACACAAGAATTTGCTCTAGAAAACGGAGCTCATATAATTAACGATGTCTTTGGGGGCTCCGAAGATCTTTTCCATCTAACCAAAAAGTTTAAAAACGGCTTAGTTTTAATGCATACACCTGCACCTCCTAAAATTATGCAATCAAAAGTAAATTCTTATAAAAATGTAGTGAGTGATATTAAAAAAATTTTTCAAATAACACTTAAACAAATTGAAAAACATAAAATACCTCAATCCAAGATTTGGTTTGATCCTGGAATTGGTTTTGGCAAAAATCTTGCTCAAAATTTAGAAATCATGCAAAATATCAAGCAATTTAAAATAAAAAAATGTGGAATTGTATTAGGTTCATCTCGTAAAAGTTGGATAAGTGGGATTGATAAGAATGATATTAATAACCGTCTTGGCGGCTCAATAGCCTCTGCTCTTTATTGCTATAAAAAGGGTGTTAATTTGTTTAGAGTGCATGATGTAAAAGAAACATACCAATCCTTAAAAGTTTATAAAAATTTATGTTTGATGTAGAAATTAATAATCTGAAAGTATTTGCTAACATTGGCATAACTTCAGAAGAAAGAAAAAAAAAGCAATTACTTAAAGTCACGCTAAATTTTAGTTACAATGTTCTCAAAGGTAAAAATTTAGAAACAATGTCTAATTTAAAAGATTACTCTAGTATAACAAAAACACTAAAAAAATTTATTAATGAATCAAGATATAAGACTCTGGAAAAACTCATTATATCTTCCTCAAGTATATTAGAAAAAAAGTTTAAGATTAAAAAAGTTCAAATTAAAATTAATAAAACTGCAGTTGCTAAGCGTTACGAATCAGAAACAGTAAGTGTATCCAACTAGTTATTACATCGCCCTAGGAACTAACGTTGGCGATTATAAAAATAATTTTTCAAAAGCAGTTTTTGAGTTAAATAAAATAGGTAATGTTTCGAAGATAGCGAATATCTACAAATCAAAACCATATGGCTATTTAAAACAAAATTTTTTTTATAACACAATTGTTTATTTAAAATCAGAAATCCTCCCAAATGAATTAATAAAGAAAATACGATTAATAGAAAAAAAGTTACAAAAAAATAAAAGAATTATTAATGGTCCAAGAAAGATAGATTTAGATATTATTTTTTGGGATCAAAAAAAATTTAAAAACAATAATTTAATTATTCCACATCCACGCGCGCAGGAAAGAGATTTTGTTTTATTTCCTCTTCTTGATATAGCCCCTTTTTTTAGGCATCCTGTATCTAAGCTAACAATGAAAGAATTAATAAAAAACCTAAAAGATCATTATATTATTGAAAAACTAAGCTACCGCAACTTGTTCTAAAAAGTTTTTTAACTTCTTTGAAGAAATAATATTTTTAGTATTTTTGAGACTTCTAGATACATCTATACCGTCAGGATTTAATAAATTAACAATTTCTTTAGCTTTATTTTCATTTATTCCACCGCCAACAAAAACAGGAATGGAAAGGCTTTTTATATATTGAATTTGTTTTAAACATTTTACTAAAGCATAAGTTTTAATACTCTTAGCTTTATACACATTCATATCGTAGTAAATTATATTTATGATTTTTTTAATATTTTTAAGATACTTCATATTAAAATTTTCAGGATTAATAGCTATGCCGATTTTTAATCTTTTAAATGTTTTTCGTAAAATTTGTAATTCGTTTTTATTAAAATGATAAGAACAAGAAATAGTTTTTGGTTTTGTAAAATCTATTTGCTTAATTAATTTATCTAAGGATACATAGCGAGTTAGTAAAACCGACTCAATTTTATAATTTTTGCATTCCTTAATTAATATTCGTATTTTTTTATCAGTAGCGGTGTTTGGTCCATTCAGATTATTACTCGCAAAACCAAGAGACTTTATTTTATTTTTATAGGCCATTTTCACTGACTGTGAGTTTGTGATACCACAAATTTTCAGAGATACTTTATTCATTTACTAATATTATAATTTTTATTTTTTACTTAATATAGCACTAATTTTTTTTACATGCTAAACAATCATATGATTTCGGAAAATTTTGACAAACTTTTTCAAGCTGCAAAAGATGTTAGAAATAATGCTCATGTTCCTTATTCAAACTTTAAAGTGGGCGCGGCATTCTTAACGGAACGTGATACAATTATTGCAGGTTGTAATGTTGAAAATGCAGCCTATCCTCAATCACAGTGTGCTGAAGCGAGCGCTATTGGTAATCTTGTAGCAAATGGTTTTACTAAAATTAAAGAAGTAGTTGTTATTGGTTCAGGTGAGTTATTATGTTCTCCATGTGGTGGATGTCGACAAAGATTGAGAGAGTTTGCATCATTAGATGTTAATATTCATATGTGTAATGTCAATGGCCATATTAAAACATCAACATTAGAAGATTTACTCCCTGACTCTTTTGGTCCTGAAAATCTATAATGCAGACTTCATCAAAAATTTTTTTAGAACAAACTAATAACGAACCAGATATAGCTGTTATTTTAGGATCTGGTCTCACTAATTTTTTTGATACAAAAAGTGTAATTAAAGAAATACCCTACACGGATCTTCCAGATTTCCCCCAACCTACTGTTAAAGGTCATGCGGGTAAATTAGTTTTAGGTGAAGTAGCTGATAAAAAAATAGTGTGTATGTATGGTCGATCACACATCTATGAAGGTCATGAACCACATAATCTAGCCAAACCAATTCGCGTATTAAAAGACATAGGATGTAAACTTTTAATAGTTACTAATGCCGCAGGAAGTCTTGATCAAAATATGCCAGCTGGAAGTTTAATGGCAATATCCGATCACATTAATTGGAGTGGATTCAATCCTTTAATTGGAAAAAACCAAGATGAGTACGGGCCTAGATTTCATGATATGAGTGATG
>CABXJB010000013.1 GCA_902512415.1 uncultured Alphaproteobacteria bacterium | reverse complement strand
TTTTTTCTATTCTCTTTTTTAATTAATATTAGATATGCCAATATTTTAAATATTCTTAATAATAAGATGATCATTAAGGAAGTAGTGAATAAAGATTTGAATAAAAAAAATTTATTGACAGCTTTTGATACTCTTTTAAATGATAAAAAATTTAGAGATAATCAAATATTTTTAGTTCAGAAGAGCTTGTCTCAAATACAAAGCCCAACTAACCCTTATGATATTTGTGAAAAAAGAATAACTGAAATTATTTCCACAACCACTTAAATATTGACTTTTGCTCTCTAGTTGATTCTTTTTGAAAACCTCTTGATTTTTCACCTAAGTACAACTGTCTTGGTCTGCCAATTTTATTAATTGGATTTTCAATCATCTCTTTCCATTGAGAAATCCATCCTACAGTTCTACCTATTGCAAATAAAACAGTAAACATGCTAGTTGGAAAACCTAGAGCTTTTAAAATAAATCCAGAATAAAAATCAACATTTGGATATAATTTTTTTTGTATAAAATATTCATCCTTAAGTGCAATTTTTTCTAACTCTATTGCTATTTCTAATAGTGGGTCATCGTGTTTATTTAGTTCTTCTAAAACCTCATGTGCACTTTCCTTCATTACTCTAGCTCTTGGGTCATAATTTTTATAAACTCTATGTCCAAAGCCCATTAATCTAAAAGGATCATTCTTATCTTTTGCTTTCCTTATATACTCCGGTATGTTTTTAATATCTCCAATTTCTTCAAGCATCTTAATTACTGCTTCATTTGCTCCTCCATGTGCAGGTCCCCATAGGGATGCAATTCCAGAAGCTATACAAGCAAATGGATTGGCTCCTGATGATCCTGCTAATCTTACAGTAGAAGTTGAAGCATTTTGTTCATGATCTGCATGAAGAATAAAGAACCTATCCATGGCTTTTACAATTTTAGGACTAATTTTAAAATCCTCAGTTGGAACGGAAAAAGTCATATACAAAAAATTTTCTGCATATGACAAATCATTTCTTGGATAAACAAATGGTTGTCCAATTGAATATTTATAAGCCATTGCACCAATAGTTGGCATTTTAGCAATTAATCTATGACAAGCTATCATTTTTTGATTCACATCAGAGAAATCAGTACTATCGTGATAAAAAGCTGATAAGGCTCCAACAACTCCCACCATAATTGCCATTGGGTGAGCATCTCTTCTAAAACCTCTATAAAGGTAAACTAGTTGTTCATGAATCATCGTATGCTTAGTTATTACATCTTTAAACTTTTGTTTATCTTCAGGAGAAGGTAGATCTCCATGCAAAAGTAGATAGCAAACCTCTAAAAATTCACTATTATTAGCTAGTTCATCAATATCATAACCTCTATGTCTTAAAATTCCTTTGTTGCCATCAATATAAGTAATCGAAGAATCACATGAGGCAGTAGATGTAAACCCTGGATCATAAGTGAACATGCCTGTTTCTTTATATAGTTTTCTAATATCTAATACATCAGGCCCAGCTGTTCCTTTCATTACAGGTAGATCATATGATTTTCCAGTTTCATTATTGAGTAATGTAAAAGAATTTTTTCGATTATTATCTTCGTAATCTGCCATGTTAAATTTTGTACTTGTTAAGTCTTTCTAATGATTGTTTTTTACCTAATATCATAAAAATATCTGTAATAGAAGGTCCATTATAATCATTAGTAAGCAAATATCTAATCGGTTTACCTAAAATAGGAAATTTAATATTATTTTTCTTTAAAAAATCTTTAATTTCTAAATTAATAATTTCATACTCCCATTTTTTAATTTTATTTATTAATTTAAAAAAATCATTAAAATAATTATTGAAGTCTTCTTGAAATTGTTCATTTTTAGATATTTCAAAATTTATATTAAAGTATATTTCTGCAATTTTTATCATTTCCTCATATTTACTAATATCTTTTTTATAAGTATTAAAAATTCTAATTATTTTTTCCTTATCTTGCATTATATATTTTTGTAAATGTAAGTTTGATTGACAATAATCTATAAACAAACCTAAATTTTTTTCTTGTCTTAGATAATAATTATTAAAATAATCTAGTTTTTTATAACTAAAAATACTTGCTGATTTAGATAAATCTTTAATATCAAATTTTGAAATTATATTATCAAGTTGAATAATTTCGTCATCTTGATTTTTTGGAGACCATCCTAGTAAAATTAAATTATTTATAATAGCATCAGGTAAATAGCCTTGTGCTTTTAAATCCATTAAATTTACAGCACCATGTCTTTTTGATAGTTTTGAACCATCTTCACCATGTATTAGAGGAATATGTGCATAATTTGGAACTTTCCAATTCATATACTCGTATATAAATTTTTGTCTAAAATAATTATTTAAATGATCATCTCCTCTTATTATAAAATTTACTCCCAGATCATGATCATCAACTACAACTGATAACATGTAAGTAGGTGTTCCATTCTTACGAATAAGAACATAGTCATCGATTTCAGAATTATCTACTTCAACGCTTCCTTGAATAATATCTTCTAATATTTCATTTCCATCAATCGGTATCTTTATTCTAATTACGTAATCTTTTTTAAGACTTTGAACTTCTTTGTTATTTTCACATGAAACACATATTTTTTTTGAAGTGATCTTACCTGAATTTATTTTTTCTCTTCTTTCATTAAGTTCATTTTCACTACATATGCATTTATATGCTTTATTATCAGTTAAAAGCTTATTAGCTATTTCACAGTGTCTATTGATATTTTGAGATTGAATTTGTGGTTCATTATCCCAATCTATGCATAGCCATTTTAGGCTACTAAGAATGTTATCCTTAAATTCTTCAGTTGATCTTTCTTTATCTGTATCCTCTATACGTAAATATAGTTTTGAATTGATATTTTTGGATTTAGTTATAAAATTTATTAAAGCTGTTCTTGCACTTCCTATATGAAGATTGCCTGTAGGTGAGGGTGCAAATCGAGTAATTATTTCAGCCATTTATTAAATGACTATTAATTATATTTTCTTATAATGCCAGATAAAGTGCCTTGAATTTGTACATCTCCAATATTGTGTTCTTTGATGTCATAAGCTTTATTTGCAGGTATTAGATAAATTTTTTGATTAGTCATTTTAATTTTTTTAAGAGTTATTTCATTATCTAGAGTTAACACTGCAGCTATTTTGCCATTTTCAGCAGAGGTAGTTTTTTTTATAATAGCTATATCTCCATCAAAAATACCATCATCAATCATTGATAATCCCCTTACTTTTAATCCAAAATAGGTAGAATGTTTTGTAACCAATGATTTTGGTATTGAAATCATTGAATCAGCTGAATTTATAGCTTCAATAGCCTCTCCTGCAGCTATTGACCCAACTAAGGGTATATTCAGGAAGTTTTCTTTGTTTTCTCTATTATTTAAATTTTGATTTGGAAGTACCTTGGTTATTTCCATTGCTCTTGCTTTGTGTTTTAAACGCTTAATATAGCCCCTTTGCTCTAAACTTGTAATTAATCTGTGAATTCCTGATTTTGATTTCAAATTAACAGCATTTTTCATTTCTTCAAAAGATGGAGAAATGTTATTTGATGAGATATAATCATTCAAATAGACGAATAGCTCTTTTTGTTTTTTAGTTAGCATATATGTTCTATATATGTTCTCTTTTGATAAATTACAACAATAATATTAAATATATTTAAATTTAAAAATCCCCTGATTTACCGCCTTTTTTTGAAATTAATTTTATATTAGTTATTTTGATAGATTTATTTAAATATTTACACATATCATAAATTGTCAGGCAGCTAATAGTAACAGCAGTCAAAGCTTCCATTTCAACACCTGTTTTTGAGCTTGTTTTAACTCTTGCTTTTACCTTCATTAAGTTTTTATTAATATTTTTTATTATTTTGACGTTAACGGAGTCAATTGGAATATTATGACAAAGAGGTATTAATCTAGATGTTTCTTTAGCTCCCATAATTCCAGCTATTATTGCTATATTTTTAATACTTCCTTTTTTTGAATTTAAACTCTTGATTTTTTTAAAGCTATCTTTATCAAATATCACTTCTCCTTCAGCTTCAGCAATTCTTTGAGTAATATTTTTATCTCCAATATCGACAAATATCATCATTTAATGGTCTAAAAAAACTTAAACAATATAATCCAAAAGATGTTTTAATTCATGACGCAGCAAGACCATTCTGTTCAAATAAGTTGATTATTAAAATACTAAATCAACTTAAAAACAAATATTCAGCTATTCCTTACATTATTAGTCCTGATAAAAAAATTATTTCAAAAAAAGAATTTAATCAAACTATTAAGTCTATACAAACACCTCAAGGATTTAGATTTAAAACTATCTTTGACAGTCACAATAATTCATCAATAAAAAATGCAAAAGATGACTCTTTTTTAATTCCTGAGAATAAACTTGCTTTTGTTAAGGGAGAAAAATTAAATTTAAAAATTACTTATCCAGATGATATTAATTATTTTAAATTATTTTTAAAACCCACATATAGATCTGGCATAGGTTATGATATTCATAAAATTAACACCACATCAAAAAATGGCTTAAAACTTTGTGGTATAAAAATTAATCATAGTAAATTGATTGGTCACTCTGATGCTGATGTTGGGATTCATGCAATCTGTGATAGCATTTTCGGAGCACTATCTATGAATGACATTGGTTTCTATTTCCCGAATGATGATTCAAAGTGGAAGAATAAAAACTCTATTATTTTTTTAAAATTTGCTAGAGAACAACTAAAAGAAAAAAAATTCTATATAGTAAATCTTGATGTAAATTTTATTTGTGAAAAACCAAATATAAATAAATATAGAAAACAAATGATTAAAAAAATATCATCAGTTTTAAAGATTCCGGAAAACATTATTTCAATAAAGGCAACATCTAATGAAAAAATAGGATTTATTGGTGATGGCTTAGGAATTGCCGCTGAGTCAATAGTTCAAATATGCAATGAAGATACTTACTAATATTTTTGTTTCAATATTTTTTATTGGTTACATAAAGTTCGCATCAGGCACATGGGGCAGTCTAGCTTCTATAATAATAATATTTCCAATTATTAAATTTACTTCATTATCATTTGAAATACTTGTTGGAGTATTTATTATTTTTTTTTTTATTTCTAATTTTTTCATTAATTATTTTTCACAAATAACTGAAACTTATGACTCAAAATATATAGTAATAGATGAATTACTCGGTATTTTTATTATTTTAATTTTTTATGATTTTATACTGATCTATAATGACTTTTTAACACTAATATTAATTTTTGTTATATTTAGAACTTTTGATATATTGAAAATTTTTCCAGCAAACATAATTGATAAAAAAATCAAAAATGGATATGGTGTTATACTTGATGATATAGTAGCTGGAATTTATACAATTTTAACTCTGATTATACTTAATGTCTTTATATAAAAAATTACTAAATAAATTAATAAATAAAAAAATTTCAATCTCAACAGCAGAATCTTGTACTGGAGGTTTGTTAGCTTATAGTTTTATAAAAAATCAAGATTCATCGAAAATTTTTAGAGCTGGATATATAACCTATTCTAATGAATTAAAAATAAAAGAACTAAATGTTAAAAAAGACTCGTTAAAAAAATTTGGTGCAGTAAGTTCTCAAGTTGCTGATGAAATGTTAAAAGGCTTATATAAAAAGAATAAAACTAACATTTGTATTTCTACTACAGGCATAGCTGGGCCAGGGGGTGCAACTAAAAATAAACCTGTAGGATTAGTTTACATAGGCATACGAACCAATAAAAAAATTATTATTTTAAAAAAAAATTTTAAAGGAACAAGAATTCAAATACAAAAACAATGTGTTAATTTTATTTTTAGATATTTAGACAGATTAATCTAAATGCTATTCGCTCTTTTCTTAAAAGATTGAATCATTTTATTTTCAATTAGAGGATAAAAAGTTTCAGCAACTTTTTGATGTATAAAATTTTTAAATTCAAAATTAACATTAAATATAATTTTTGATTTACTACTATTAATTTCTTCAAATTTCCAATTTGTGGTTAAATCTTTTAATGGTCCTTCAATATATTTTGTTTCAATTTTTAATTTATCTCGATTAAATTTAACATGGGATCCAAATTTTTGTGATACAATAAATTTATATTGAACATACATATCAGCTAAAATTTCATTATTTTTTTTTTCATTTACAATCATTCTTGTGCACCAAGGAATGTATTCAGGATAGCTTTCTATATCTATAACAATATCAAATAATTTTTTAGCAGGATGGTTAATAATCTCCTCCCTTAACGAATTTTTCATTAAATTTTCTTATAAGCTCTATTTTCTTGCATCACTTTAAAATCTTCAGATGCATGATAACTAGAACGAGTAAGAGGAGAAGATGCTACCATTAAAAAACCTTTGGCAATTGCCATCTGCTTATATTCTTCAAATTCTTTAGGGGTAACAAATCTTTCAAGTTTTGCGTGTTTTGTAGTAGGGGGTAAATATTGACCAATAGTAATAAAATCTACATCTGCCGCTCTTAAATCATCCATTACTTGATAAATCTCTTCTTTTGTTTCACCAAGTCCAACCATCAATCCAGATTTTGTAAATATATTTGTATTAAGTTTTTTTATATCTGCTAATAATTTTAAACTTACAAAATATCTAGATCCAGGTCTAATACTTAAATATAAACGAGGCACTGTTTCAAGGTTATGATTAAAGACATCAGGAAGATCAGTTGATAATATACTTAGTGCCTTTGGTTTTTTATGAAAATCAGGAGTCAATACTTCGATGGTGCAATTTTTATTTAATTCACGTATTTTTTTTATAACATTAGTAAAGTGATGAGCTCCTCCGTCTATTAAATCATCTCTATCGACACTTGTTATAACCACATGCTCAAGTCCTAATTCATTAACTGCTTCAGCTATTTTTTTTGGTTCTTCAAGATCAACAAAGCCAGGTTTACCTGTTTTTATATTACAAAATGCACATGCTCTTGTACAAATATCACCAAGTATCATAAAGGTAGCATGTTTTTTTTGCCAACATTCTGCAATATTTGGACATGCAGCCTCCTCACAAACTGTAATAATTTTTTTATCTTTAATGATTTGATTTGTAGATTTAAAAAATTTTGAAGTTGGTGCCTTAACCCTGATCCAAGGTGGTTTTTTTGGAATAGGGTTGGAAACTCTATTTAATTTCTCCGGATGTCTTATTTCACTCATTTTTAAATAACTTCCATATCACTACTTTTCATCCAAATTTCAAATGGATCCTCAATAATATCATTAAAATCTTTTAATAACTTGCCAGCAACAGCTCCATCCAGAACTCTATGATCTGCAGAGAGTGTTGACTTAAGAGTATTGCCAACTACAACTTCATTTTCAAAAACAATTGGTTTTTTTATAATTTTTCCAACAGCTAAAATTGATGCTTGTGGTGGACTAATTATTGCAGCAAATTCACTTATACCAAACATACCTAAATTTGATACCGTAATAGATCCACCAGTATATTGATCAGGAGTTAAAGAATTAGTTTTTGCTAACTTTGCTAACTCCCTAATCTCATTAGATATAATGTTTAGACCTTTAGAATCTGCATTTTTAATAATAGGTGTAATTAGGCCTTCATCGATTGCCACAGCAACTGATACATCAATATCTTTTAATCGATAAATTTTTTCATTTTGCCAATAAACATTTGCATTAGGGTTTTTTTTCATTGCCAGACTAATTGCTTTAACTATTAGATCATTAAACGATACTTTGATTAAGTTATCTTCATTAATTTTTTTTCTTAAATTAATGAGTTTATCGACGTTAGATTCAACAGTTAGATAAAAATGTGGAATTTGCTGCTTTGCTTCAAGTGTTCTTTTAGCAATCACCTGTCTCATAGTGCTAGGTATGGTAACTTCTCCTTCAATATTGGTATTTTCATTTTTCAGAATAATATTATTAGAATCAATATCTCTTTTAATAATCCTACCATTTGGTCCAGTACCAATAAATTTGCTTAAATCTAAATTCTTTTCTTTAGCAATTTTTTTTACAAGAGGTGAAGCTTTCAATCTATTATCTGATTTTTGATTTTTATTATTGTTATATATTTTTGGGGTAAATATTTCGTTAGCCTCTTTATTTAAATCTTCACTTACAGAAGTTTCTTTATTTTCTTGAAAATTTTTAGTTTTATTATTCTGATTATCTATTTTTTCACTATCATCTCCGTCTATGATAGCTATGACACTATTCACAGGTATTGGTTTATTAGCAATATCATCTAAAAGATGAGTAATTTTACCCTCATCAACAGTTTCCACCTCCATAGTGGCTTTATCAGTTTCTATTTCTGCAATGATATCTCCAGCCTTTACAGTATCACCTATTTTTACTAACCACTGATTGATAACACCTTCCGTCATAGTTGGCGATAAAGCCGGCATTAGAATTTTAGATGACATAATTTATTAAATATAGTTAACTTCTTTAACAGCTTTTACAATATCATCTATTTGTGGAAGATATAATTTTTCTAATGAACTAGAATATGGCATTGGTACATCAGCACTATTTACTTTAATTATTGGCGCATCTAAATCATCAAAAGCATTTTTTTGGATAATATTAACAATCTCAGAACCTATACTTGCTATTGGCCACGACTCTTCAACAGTGACAATTCGATTAGTTTTTTTAACTGAATTTATAATAGTTTCTGAGTCAATAGGTCTTAAACTCTGAAGGTCTATTACTTCAATCTCTAAATTAAATTCATTTTTCAAAATCTTTGCAGCATGAAGTGTTTTTTGAAGCATTATGGAATAAGTTACAATAGTTGTGTCAGTTCCTTCTTTGGCGATATTGGCCTTTCCAAAAGGTATTGTAAAGTTATCATCTGATGAAATTTCCCCTTTAAGCCCATAAAGAATTTCATTTTCAAGAAAAATGACTGGATTTGGATCTCTTATGGCTGAACGTAATAACCCCTTTGCATTAAACGGTGTTGATGGGGCAAGAACTTTCAAACCAGGGACATGGGAGTACCAAGATGAAAAGTCTTGGCTATGTTGAGCAGCAACTTGAGCAGCTGCTCCGTTAGGTCCTCGAAAAACAATAGGGCAATTAATTTGACCACCAGACATGTATAATGTTTTTGCTGCAGAGTTAATGATCTGATCTATTGCCTGCATTGAGAAATTAAAAGTCATAAACTCTACGATTGGAGTTAGTCCTTTAAATGCGGCACCAACTGCAAGACCTGTGAAACCTTGCTCTGAAATAGGAGTATCGATTACTCTTTTGTCACCAAACTCATCTAACAAGCCTTGGGTAACCTTATATGCCCCTTGATATTCAGCAACTTCCTCACCTAGAATAAATACTTTTTTATCTTTTCGCATTTCTTCAGCTATAGTGTCCCTGATTGCTTCTCTCATAGTAATATGTTCATTATCAACAGGAACATCTTCCTCTATAGGTTGGGTTGAGCTCTTTTTGCTTTCTTTTATTTTTTTGTCTACAGTCCCTGTTTTCTCATTTATTTTTTTTGACTTTAACTTTTTGTCTCCTGAGATTAAGGCAATTGGTTTGTTTACAGGTATATTAACATCTCCATCTTTAAAAAATAATTTTTCAACAAATCCTTCATCAACAGCTTCCACCTCCATAGTAGCCTTGTCAGTTTCTATTTCTGCAATTACATCTCCAGCTTTTACTTCTTGACCTTCAATTACTAGCCACTTAGTTAAATTTCCTTCAGTCATAGTGGGAGACAATGCTGGCATTAGAATTTCAATACTCATTATAGATAGACATCCGTAAATAATTCTTTATTTTCAGGAAAATTGCTTTCCAACGCAAAATCTGCAGCAGTTTTAACTTCTTTAATAATTTCTTTTCCAATTTTTTCTAATTCTTTATTTGTAGCTATTTTCTTTTTTATTATTTCCTCTTTAACAATTTCTATTGGATCTGAGTTTTTATACTCTTCTAATTCAGCTTTAGTTCTATATTTTGCAGGATCAGACATTGAATGACCTCTATAACGATAAGTTTGAACTTCGAGAATATATGGGCCTTTGCCAGATCTAACATATTCACCTGCTTTAGCTGCAGCTTTAATTACTGAATAAACATTCATTCCATCAATAATCTCGCCCTTAATACCGAAAGCTTCACCTCTTTTATATAAATCAGAACCGGCAGCAGCTCTATCCACAGAAGTTCCCATACCGTATTTATTATTTTCAATTATGTACAGAGCTGGAAGCTTCCAAAGCGCTGCTAAGTTAAAAGCTTCAAAAACTTGCCCATTATTCATTGCTCCGTCCCCAATGTACGTACGGCAAATATTCTTATCGTCATTATATTTATGGGTAAAAGCTATACCAGTTCCAATGGGCACTTGCGCACCAACAATGCCGTGACCTCCATAAAAATTATTTTCTTTAGAAAACATATGCATTGATCCACCTTTACCAGATGAATAACCTTCAGCTCTTCCAGTTAATTCTGCCATAATTTTTTTTAACTCTAATCCTCTTGCAATCATATGACCGTGATCTCTGTATGTAGTAACAACAGAGTCATTTTTTTTAATTGTCATCAAAACACCCACAACTACAGCTTCCTGACCAATATATAAGTGACAAAAACCACCTATATGACCCATGCCATAAAGTTGGGATGAACGTTCTTCAAAACGTCTGATTTTCATCATATATGAATATATTTTTATATGTTCACTTTTAGTTAATTTTTTCATTTGTAAATTTTTGTAAATTTTTACATAATTAATTGTAAAGTTTTGTCAATTATTTATTTATCTAAAATAATAACAATTTCATTTTTATCAATTAAACCAAGTTTATTTCTTACCTGCTCATCTAAAAAATCTAAATCTACTGTGTTGGGCTGTAATCTCTTTATTCGATTATTATAATATTCACTTTCTGTAGTTAAATTAGCAAGTATCTGATTATATTCTTGATTTTGCTTTGTGAGGTACAAATATTTAAGAATACCCCTTTGACCGTAGATTATAAAATAAACTAAATATATGAAAATAAAAAAAGTTATTAAAAAAGAAAAGTATAGAATGATCTTATTCTTTAGTATTACCGATTTATTCATTTAAATATAAACTAATCAGATAGAGTTCGTTTATGTCAATATTTTAGAATAGATTTTCCAGCATATTTAGCATTTGAACCAAGTTTTTCTTCAATTCTCAATAATTGATTATATTTAGCTGTTCTGTCAGTTCTAGAAAGTGAGCCTGTTTTTATCTGACCTGCCGAAACAGCCACAGATAGATCTGCTATAGTTGTGTCTTCCGTTTCTCCAGATCGATGTGAAATAATTGAAGAAAAATTATTTTCTTTTCCAAGATTTATAGCATCAATTGTTTCAGATAAAGTTCCTATTTGATTTAGTTTAACTAAAATTGCATTACCTGCATTTTTTTTTATTCCAGTTTTCAATCTTTTAATATTTGTAACAAAAAGATCATCTCCTACAAGTTGAAGTTTGTTTCCAATTCTTTTGGTTAATTCTATCCACCCATCCCAATCATCTTCAGACATACCATCCTCAATTGAATAAATTGGGAAATTTCTAGATAAATCTTCTAAATAACTAACCATCTCATCAGAAGAAAGTCTTTTCCCTTCACCTCGCAATTCATATTTATTATCTTGGTAAAATTCAGTAGATGCTACATCTAAAGACAAAAGAATATCATCATTAATTTTTAAACCAGCTTTTTCAACAGCGCTCAAAATTATTTCAATCACTTCAACAGAGTTATTTATATTGGGAGCAAATCCTCCTTCATCACCTACATTTGTATTTAAGTTTTTAGATTTTAAAATAGATTTTAATGAATGAAAAATTTCACAACCATAACGTAAAGCTTCAGAAAAGTTTGCCGCACCTACAGGTGCAATCATAAATTCTTGAATATCAACATCGTTATCTGCATGTGCGCCACCGTTAACAATATTCATCATAGGAACAGGTAATAAATATTCATCACTCTCAGAAATAAATGCAAAGAAATCCTTTGAAGAGCAATCTGATAAGCTTTTTGCATAAGCTAAGCTTGCAGCAAGAGTAGCATTAGCTCCAATATTGGATTTATTTTCTGTACCATCCAATTCTAAAATAGCTTTATCAAATGCTCTATAATTATCAAACTGCTTATTAATTATTTCTGTCTTAATTAATTCATTTATATTTTGGACAGCTTTTCTGACACCTTTACCAATATATCTTTTTTTATCTCCATCTCTTAATTCTAAAGCTTCATGAATACCTGTAGAAGCTCCACTGGGTACAGCAGCTCTTCCAAAAGACCCATCAGATAACTCAACATCACATTCAACAGTAGGATTTCCTCTACTGTCTAAAATTTCTCTGGCTTTAATACTCTTTATTTTTTCCATTTCTACCTTTCTAAAAAAAAAATTTTTATAAAAAATTATTTTTTTGAAATATTGTCAATCTCAATCAACTTAGAAAGTAAATTCTCCAAATTTTGTAAATGCAACATGTTTGGTCCATCACTTGGCGCATTATCTGGATCATTATGTGTTTCAATAAAAATTCCCGCAACCCCTATTGCTGCAGCAGCTTTAGATAGAGTAGATACAAAATCTCTGTTTCCTCCACTTTTTTCTCCTAATCCACCAGGCTCTTGAACAGAATGAGTGGCATCAAATATTACAGGATAAGAATAGTTTTTCATTATATCTAGAGCTTTAAAATCATTTATTAAATTATTATAACCAAAGGTTGTTCCTCTTTCAGTTATCATAATATTATTATTACCAGCACTCTCAATTTTTTTATATATGTTGGGAATTTCGTAAGGTGATAAAAATTGACCCTTTTTCACATTGATGATTTTTTTTGTTTTTGCTGCTGCTGTCAATAAATCTGTTTGCCTACATAAAAAAGCTGGTATTTGAAGAACATCAATACTCTCAGATTTTGCAAGAAAATCACATTGATCTTCGTTATGAACATCAGTTAATATTGGGCAATTAAAAGTAGACTTTATTTTTTTAAATATTTTTTCTGCCTCATCTATTGAAATACCTCTTTTACTATTGATACTCGATCTATTAGCTTTATCAAAACTAGACTTATAAATAAATTTAACTTTTAGTTTTTGACTAATCTCTGCTATTTTTTCTGCCATCATCATAGAGTGATTTTCACTTTCAATAACACATGGACCAGCTATTAAAATAAACTGATTATTATTTGATATTTCAAAGTCTGCTAACTCAATTTTTTTCATTTCACACAATGTTTTATAAATGATGAAAATAAAGGATGAGGAGCTAAAGGTCTAGATTTTAATTCAGGATGAAACTGAACACCAATAAACCACTTATGATTAACACTTTCTATGACCTCTGGAAGAATATTATCCGGTGACATTCCTGAAAAATGAAATCCTTTTTCTTCAAAATCTTTAGTATATGATAAATCCACCTCATATCTATGACGGTGCCTCTCTGAAATTTCATTTGAGTTATAGATTCCAATTATTTTTGAATCTTTTTTTAAAATAGCTTTATAGGTTCCAAGCCTCATCGTACCACCTTTATCACTATTTAGGTTTCTTCTTTCAATTTTGTTCTCCTTATTCCATTCTGTCATAAGACTGACTACTGGATTTTTACATGATTTAAACTCAGTAGAATTAGAATCTTGATTACCTATTACATTTCTTGCTATTTCAATCACACTAAGTTGCATACCTAAACATATTCCAAAAAAAGGAATATCATTTTCTCTAGCAAATTTTATTGCCTGAATCTTTCCTTCAACCCCTCTATATCCAAAGCCACCTGGTATCAGAATACCATCAACACTTTTTAACTCTTTAATTAATTGATTTGGTTCAATTTTTTCTGCATTTATCCATTCAATTTTTACCTTTACATTATTTTCTATACCTCCATGATTTAAAGCTTCTATAAGAGACTTATAACTATCTTTTAGATTTGTATATTTACCAACAACGCCTATAGTAACTTCTTTGTGCAAATTATTAATTTTATTTATTAATTGTTCCCATGGCTGTAAATTAAGTGGGTGATTAGAAGTGTCATATCCTAAATGTTCCAATAAAACATTATCAAGACCAGCCTTAGAATAAATAGAAGGAACTTCATAAATGGAATTGGCATTCAATGCTGGTATTACAGAGTCTTTTTTAACATTGCAAAATTGAGATATTTTTTCAAGAGACTCTTCATTAATCTCTTTTTCACATCTACACATAATAATATCAGGTTGAATACCCGAGTTTAGCAACTCCTTAACAGAATGTTGAGTTGGTTTAGTTTTTAACTCTCCTGCAGAACTTAGATAAGGCACATAAGTCATATGAATTAAAGCTGATGAAACATTTTTATCATTTCTAATTTGTCTTATAGCCTCTAAAAATGGTAAAGACTCTATATCACCTACTGTACCTCCTATTTCATAAATTATAATATCCTCATCTTCAAATCCGCTATTTATAAATAGTTTAATTTCATCTGTAACATGCGGAATAACTTGAATAGTTGCCCCTAAATAATCACCTTTTCTTTCTTTCTTTAAAACATTTGAATATATTTTTCCAGATGAGGTACTATCTGTTTTTTTTGCAGATTTATTCGTAAACCTTTCATAGTGCCCGAGATCAAGGTCAGTTTCCGCGCCATCATCAGTAACAAACACTTCTCCATGCTGGTATGGACTCATTGTGCCTGGATCAACATTTAAATACGGATCTAATTTTCTAATTCTAACTTTGAAATTTCTTTGTTGAAGAAGTGACGCGACTGCGGCAGAAGCTATACCTTTCCCAAGTGATGAGGCTACTCCGCCCGTAATAAATACGTATTGCATTACGGATAACTCTGATACAGAAATGGAGTATCTAGATCAAGATAATAATTCTAATTGTTTTCAGGAATAACTGGTTCTTCTGATATTTCTTCTTCTAAATTAATAGAAGGTAGAGATTCCAAGACATTTCTTTCAGAACCTACAGAAGCAAAAATTGTCAATATAACACTCATAACCATAAATAAAGTTGCTGTTAGAGCTGTAAGTCTAGATAATAAGTTAGCAGAACCTCTTGCTGACATCATTCCACCTAGACCTCCACCACCACCTAAACCAAGACCCTCATTATCACTTCCTTGAAGTAAAACGAGAATGACAAGCAGAATAGCAAGGATTAGCTGAATAATTATTAATGTTAACATGCGATCCTTATATGTATTAAGTTTTATAAATCAAGATATTAATCTTCTATTATCTTTGTAAAATCATCAGATTTAAGTGAAGCACCTCCTATCAATGCACCATCAACATTTGATAAAGAAACTATTTCTTTTGCATTGTTAGCTTTTACAGACCCACCATATATAATTTTATAATTATTATATTTATTATTATAGTTTTTTATAAACTTATGAGTATTGTTAATTTCTTCAAAAGAAGGTGTTAAACCTGTTCCTATTGCCCAAACTGGCTCATAAGCAATAATTGTATTATCTGAATTTGAAAATTTTGGAATACTCTCTTCTAATTGTTTTGATAATACATCATTAGTTTCACCATTCTCTTTTTCTTCTAATGTTTCACCAATACAAATTATTGGAACTATATCATGTTCAATTAGTTGGGATGATTTTGAATTAACATTAGTATTTGTTTCATTAAAAATTTGTCTTCTCTCGGAATGACCCACAATACAAAATTCTATTTTTAAATCAGAAAGTGAAGCACATGAAATCTCCCCTGTGTAAGCTCCTTCTTTGTGTTGAGATACATTCTGGGCACCAACATAAAAATTATTTTTCTTATTCCTGATATAATCCAAATGAATAGAAGTTGGGCATATTACAACACACTTAGCAACATTATTAGGTATCTTAAGCTCACTGGTAAATTGATCAATGAACTTAAAATTGCCGTTTAATTTCCAATTTGCAATAAAAAATGAAGAAAAACTGTTTATTTTGATCATAATTATTTCCCTTATAGAAAGTATTATTATAGAAGCAACAATATTTATGCTTAAAAAACTTACAAAATCAAAAATAGGATTTGCTTTAGCAGTTCTTTTTGCAATAAGTTTATTTCTCATAAGGGGTGGAGAAAGATATTCTGGATTATTTGGTTCAGATAATGTAGTGGCATCTGTATCTGGTACTCCAATTTCTACTTCTAAATTTCTTAGAGTAATGCAAATGAATGTTAATCAATATAGTCAAATGTTTGGTAAACCTCTAACTAGTGAGGAAATTCAAGCTTTTCAGATACACTCTATGGCACTTAGTCAACTTGTAAATAATGCAGTATTTGAAAATGAATTTGATAATCAAGGGTTTCTGGTTGATGAAACAGTAGTAGCAGCTGAAACAAAAAAAAGATTTCCTAAATTATATAATAAAAATAATAAACTTAATGACACAGCTCTGAACTCATTTCTATCAAAACAAAATTTAAAAATAGATGATTTAGTAAAAATCATCGACTACGAAGCTAGATCAAGAGTTTTTGATAAATTATTTTTTGATGTTAGCTATCCAAATAAAATGCAAAAAGTTTTCGATAAGCATAATAACCATAAGAGAAAAATTAACTTAATAAAATTTAATATTGATGATTTTCAATTACCTAATCTTAATGATTTAGATATATCTATCAACAATGATTTAATAATAGAGTTTTTTGATAAAAATATAAAATCTTATATGGTTCCTGAAAAAAGAAGTGTATCATATTTGGTAATAGATAAAAATAATTATAAAAATCAGTTTACTCCTTCATCTAATCAAATTGAAAACTACTATAATAACAATAAAAATCTTTTTTTAGACCAAGAAAAAAGAGATTTTATTCAGTTTAATTTTAAAACACTTGAAGAGGCATCAAAATTTAAAAATGATATCACATCTTATAAAAAAGAAGAAATTATAGAATTTGCAAATGATAATAATATTGTCTTTAATGAATTTTCCAAAGTATCCAAAAATGAAGTTTTAGAGGATTTGTCAAAAGAGATTTTTAATTTACAAAAATATCAAATATCTGATGTTGTAGAAACGCCATTAGCTAAACATATTGTAGTAGTAAATAATATTTATCCTATAATTCAAAGAACCTTAAACGAATCAAAAGATGAAATAAACAACACACTTTTACAAGTTGAGCTAGATAACTTTATGATAGACTTAAAAAATAAATTGAATCAACAAATACTTGATGGTCTATCATTAAATGAAATAGCTCTAGATAATACTTTAAATATAGAAAAAATAAAAAATGCAGAGCGACAAAATATTAAATCTGAAAATGATTTAATTAAAAATCAAGTTATCACAACAGCTTTTGCTAGCAATAAAGATTTTGTGAGTGACGTTGTAGAAGTAGATGACAGCCGATCTTTTATAATCAATGTTGATGATATTGAGAGTGAAAGACCTTATGAATTAAGTGAAGTATTTGAAATTGTATCAAATGATTGGATTAATACTCTGAAAGTTGAAAGTATAGAAACTAAAGTTGATGAAATTATAGAAAATTCAAAATCTTTACAAGAAATTGCAAATTTCGTAGATAGTAAAATATCAAATGAAGAAATTAAATTAGATAAAAATACCTTTCCAACAATTTTAAAAAATAACGTATTTTCAGATGAGATAAATCAAATTTCCATAAGTATTGCAAACAAAGATATCTACATCAGTGAATTAAAAACAATTACTTTTCTGGATGAAGAAATAAATCCACAAACAATATCAATGCTATCTGAATTAAGAAGTAATTTTGGTGCTGAAATAATTAAAGATAAAAATATTTCAACAAATGATAATTTAATCCAGGCTTTAATTAGCCAATTTTAATGAATGAAATAAAAAATAGATTTATTGAAGGCCTTAAACAAAAAAAACCTCAAATTTTAACTAGAGATTTAATTGCGGACATTGAAACACCAATTTCATGTTTATTAAAATTAAGAAAAAATCAGAAATACTCATTTTTATTAGAGTCTGTTGAAGGAGGTAGTCTTAGAGGAAGATATTCATTACTTGGTTGTGACCCAGATATTATTTGGGAAGTAAATAATAATAGTGCATCTATTATTTATCAAGATATAAATTATGGTTACGATGTATCAAATGAACCAATAGAATCTCTTAAAAATTTGATTGAAATATCAAAATTTGAAAAAGGTGAAATTGAAGTGCCCTATCCTATTCTAGTTGGTTATTTAGGTTATCCAATGATAAAATATATGGAACAAATAAATTTAGAGAATGAAGACAATATAAATATACCTGAATCTGTATTAATAAGACCTAAAATAGTAACTGTATTTGACAACATTAAAGATAGTATAACTGTTATGACAGCTGTATATCCAAGCAATGATAAAAATTTTGAGAACATTTATAATAAAACACAACAAACGTTAGAAGTAAAAGTAAATCAATTAAAGGAAAGTCTTATCCAGACAAAAAAGAATAAAATAAAGTCAGATCTTAACTTTCAATCAAATTATTCTAAAGAAGAATATTTTTCAATTATTTCAAAAGCTAAAGAATATATTAAAAAGGGTGATATTTTTCAAGTTGTCACATCCCAACGCTTTGAAACAAATTATGATTTAGAAGCAATAAGCTTGTATAGATCTTTAAGAAGATTAAATCCCTCTCCCTATTTAGTAAACTTAAATTTTAATGATTTTGGTCTTGTTGCATCTAGTCCAGAATTACTAGTTCAACAAAGAAATGAAAAAATCACAATAAGACCAATTGCTGGTACTAGAAAAAGAGGAAGAAACGCAAGTGAAGATCTTGAGTTATCAAAAGATCTACTTGCGGATCAAAAAGAACTTGCTGAACATTTAATGCTTCTAGACTTGGGTAGAAATGATGTTGGAAGAGTCGCCAAAAACAACACAGTTAAGGTAACAGAAAAAATGATAATTGAATATTATTCTCACGTTATGCATATTGTTTCAAATGTTGAAGGATTGATTGATAAAAAATATGATGCAGTAGACGCATTAAAAGCTGGTTTTCCAGCAGGAACAGTTTCAGGTGCCCCAAAAATTCGAGCAATGGAAATAATTGAAGAGCTTGAAAATTTAAACAGAAGTTTTTATGCTGGATGTATGGGGTATTTTGACTCCGATGGAGATATGGACACATGCATAAGCTTAAGAAGTGGATTAGTAAAAAATAAAAAACTTTATATCCAAGCAGGTGGTGGAGTAGTATATGATTCTAATCCTGAAGATGAATATCAAGAAACAATAAATAAGGCAGGGGCATTGATGGCAGCAGCTAAAGACTCTTATAAATATAATTAATGATACTTTTGATCGATAATTACGATAGCTTTACTTACAACGTAAAGCATTATTTAAATGAAATAGGCGCTGAGGTGCAAACATACAGAAATGACAAAATAACAATTAAAGAGATTGAAGAAATTAAACCTAAAGCAATTGTACTATCTCCAGGGCCATGCACACCAAATGAAGCAGGGATATGCTTAAAACTAATTGAAGAATTTAAAAATAAATTTCCTATTTTAGGTATTTGTTTAGGTCATCAATCTATAGGACAGGCATTTGGGAGCAAAATTATAAAATGTGAAGAAATTATGCATGGTAAAATTGATTCAATGAAGCACTTTAATCATGAGATATTTAAAAATATCGAAAATAATTTTTTAGCAACAAGATATCACTCTTTAATAATTGATAGAAGTACTCTATCAAAAGATTTTATAATAACAGCAGAAACTAATAATAGAATAATTATGGGAATAGCTCACTCACAACTACCTATTTATGGTTTCCAATTTCATCCTGAAAGTATTGGAACTGAAATTGGAAAAAGGTTATTAAGAAATTTTTTAATATTGATAAAATATGGAAATTAATAATATAAAAAATAAATTATTTTCTCAAAGTAATTTAACTGCTGAAGAGTCATTTTCCCTTTTTTCAGCAATTATGAATGGTAAATTAAATGAAATTGATACATCGGCTATTTTAATTTCTCTAAAGATTAAAGGTGAAACTAAAGATGAAATACTAGGTGCGACAAAAATTATGAGATCTAAGTCCTTGAAAATTTCTTCCTCAGCAAATATCGTTGATACATGCGGTACTGGTGGAGATATGTCTGACACTTTAAATATATCTACTGCAGCTTCTTTGGTTGCCGCAAGTTGTGGTGTAACAATTGCAAAACATGGAAATAAATCGGTAAGCTCAAAATCTGGATCAGCAGATATGCTTGAGAATATTGGATATAAATTTTCTGATGACCCAAAGAAATTGGAAGATCAATTAGAAAATTATAATTTTTGCTTTATGTTTGCTCAGTATCATCATTCAGCAATGAGGCATGTAATTAATGTAAGAAAAGCTTTAGGCACAAGGACAATTTTTAATCTATTAGGACCTCTGACAAATCCTGCTAATGCAAAAAACCAACTCTTAGGCGTTTATGAAAAAAAATGGCTTAATACACATTGTGAGGTTTTAAATGAGTTAGGCTCAAATAAAGTAATGATCGTTCATGGATTTGATGGATTAGATGAAATTACACTTAGTCAAAATACTTATATCTGTGAGTTAAAAGACAAAAAGATAAAAAATTATAATTTTGATCCACGTGATATTGGATATGATTATATTTCTCTTGAAGATATAAAAGGAGGCGACCCTAAATATAATGCGGAATGTTTTATAAAAATGATTAATGGAGAATATGATCAGTTTCAAAAAATTGTTGAGATTAACGCAGGTGCTGCAATATACCTGTCTGGCAAAGCTAGCGACATAAAAGAAGGAGCGATAATAGCTCAAAAATCAATTACTGAAGGCAAAACGAAAGATTTTATAACAAATATTACTAATGAATAATATTTTAACAAAAATTTGCGAAGATAAAAAATTAGAAATAGAAATATTAAAAAAAAAATGTTCATTAAAATCTCTTAAGAAGCTTGTATCAGATAAAATCATAAAAAGAGATTTTAAAAGTGACATTTTAAATTCAAGTGTTGAGAAAAAAAATTTTATTATTGGTGAAATAAAAAAAGCAAGTCCTAGTGCTGGAGAAATTATTAATAATTATGAACCTGTAGAAATCGCTAAAATATATGAGAGGGCTGGAGCTAAGGCTATTTCTATTTTAACTGAAAAAAATTATTTCAAAGGAGAAATAGATCATTTGTCCTTTATAAAAAACAAAACAAATATACCAATTTTAAGAAAAGATTTTATAATTGATGAATATCAAATTTATGAAAGTAAAGTTTACCAAGCTGATGTAATTTTGCTAATTGTTTCAGTATTAAGTGATGATCAATTAAAAAAATTCTTGGAAATTGCTAATGATCTAAATTTAGATTGTATTATTGAAACACATAATGAGCATGAAATAAAGAGAGCTTTAAAACTAAATTATCCTATCCTAGGTATAAATAATAGAAATTTGAAAAATCTTAAAACTGATATTAATAATTCAGCAAGCTTATTTACAAGTATTGGTAAAGATTGTACTGTAATCGCAGAAAGTGGGATTAAATCATCAGATGATATAAAAATGTATAATGATCTAGGAATTTTTAATTTTCTTATTGGTGAGTCAATTCTAAGATCAAATGATTATTCAACTTTTATTAAAAAATTATTAGATCATGATCAGTCACTTAGATAAAAAAAATATTCCTATTATGGTCGATATTGGAGATAAAAATATTACTCAAAGAATTGCTGAAGCTGAAGGAGAAGTGATATTTGATAAAGATAGCTTTAAAAAAATCAAGAGTTTAAATTCAAAAAAAGGAAGTATTAAAAATATAGCAATAATAGCTGGAATTATGGGAGCTAAAGAAACATCTAGATTAATACCTCTTTGTCATAATATTCCAATTGACTCCGTTAACGTCAAAATAATAAAAAATATTAATAAAAACTTAATGAAGGTAAAAGCAAGAGTTAAAACAAGCTCAAAAACAGGTGTTGAAATGGAAGCTTTGACTGCTGTTACTATTAGCTGCCTGACAATTTATGATATGTGTAAATATTTAAATAAATCTATCAAAATAACTAATATAAAATTAATTTCAAAAAAAGGCGGTAAATCAGGGGATTTTTAAATTTAAATATATTTAATATTATTGTTGTAATTTATCAAAAGAGAACATATATAGAACATATATGCTAACTAAAAAACAAAAAGAGCTATTCGTCTATTTGAATGATTATATCTCATCAAATAACATTTCTCCATCTTTTGAAGAAATGAAAAATGCTGTTAATTTGAAATCAAAATCAGGAATTCACAGATTAATTACAAGTTTAGAGCAAAGGGGCTATATTAAGCGTTTAAAACACAAAGCAAGAGCAATGGAAATAACCAAGGTACTTCCAAATCAAAATTTAAATAATAGAGAAAACAAAGAAAACTTCCTGAATATACCCTTAGTTGGGTCAATAGCTGCAGGAGAGGCTATTGAAGCTATAAATTCAGCTGATTCAATGATTTCAATACCAAAATCATTGGTTACAAAACATTCTACCTATTTTGGATTAAAAGTAAGGGGATTATCAATGATTGATGATGGTATTTTTGATGGAGATATAGCTATTATAAAAAAAACTACCTCTGCTGAAAATGGCAAAATAGCTGCAGTGTTAACTCTAGATAATGAAATAACTCTTAAAAAAATTAAAATGACTAATCAAAAAATTTATCTAATACCTGCAAATAAAGCTTATGACATCAAAGAACACAATATTGGAGATGTACAAATTCAAGGCACTTTATCTGGCATTATAAGAAAATATAATTAATAGTCATTTAATAAATGGCTGAAATAATTACTCGATTTGCACCCTCACCTACAGGCAATCTTCATATAGGAAGTGCAAGAACAGCTTTAATAAATTTTATAACTAAATCCAAAAATATCAATTCAAAACTATATTTACGTATAGAGGATACAGATAAAGAAAGATCAACTGAAGAATTTAAGGATAACATTCTTAGTAGCCTAAAATGGCTATGCATAGATTGGGATAATGAACCACAAATTCAATCTCAAAATATCAATAGACACTGTGAAATAGCTAATAAGCTTTTAACTGATAATAAAGCATATAAATGCATATGTAGTGAAAATGAACTTAATGAAAGAAGAGAAAAAATAAATTCAGGTAAGATCACTTCAAAAAAAATATGTGTTTCATGTGAAAATAACAAAGAAGTTCAAAGTCTTAAAAAAGATTACGTAATTAGAATAAAGATACCGATTGATGGAAATGAAATATTAGAAGATATTATTCAAGGAAGCGTTGAAGTAGATAATTCTGAAATCGATGACTATGTTCTTATTCGTAAGAATGGAACACCTACTTACATGTTATCAGTTGTAGTTGATGATCATGATCTGGGAGTAAATTTTATAATAAGAGGAGATGATCATTTAAATAATTATTTTAGACAAAAATTTATATACGAGTATATGAATTGGAAAGTTCCAAATTATGCACATATTCCTCTAATACATGGTGAAGATGGTTCAAAACTATCAAAAAGACATGGTGCTGTAAATTTAATGGATTTAAAAGCACAAGGCTATTTACCTGATGCTATTATAAATAATTTAATTTTACTAGGATGGTCTCCAAAAAATCAAGATGACGAAATTATTCAACTTGATAATATAATTTCAAAATTTGATATTAAAGATTTATCTAAATCAGCAAGTATTTTTAGTTATAAAAAACTAGATTATTTTAATAATTATTATCTAAGACAAGAAAAAAATTTAGGTTTGTTTATAGATTATTGTCAATCAAACTTACATTTACAAAAATATATAATGCAAGATAAGGAAAAAATAATTAGAATTTTTAATACTTATAAAAAAGATATTAGTAAATATGAGGAAATGATAAAAATTGCAGAAATATACTTTAATATAAATTTTGAAATATCTAAAAATGAACAATTTCAAGAAGACTTCAATAATTATTTTAATGATTTTTTAAAATTAATTAATAAAATTAAAAAACGGGAGTATGAAATTATAAATTTAGAAATTAAAGATTTTTTAAAGATAAATAATATTAAATTTCCTATTTTAGGTAAACCGATTAGATATTTGCTTACTAATGATTATAATGGACCTTCTATTACAGATATTTTTATGATATTAGGTAAAAAACAATCATTAGAAAGACTTAACAAGTACAAAATTTAACATGGCAGATTACGAAGATAATAATCGAAAAAATTCTTTTACATTACTCAATAATGAAACTGGAAAATCATATGATCTACCTGTAATGAAAGGAACAGCTGGGCCTGATGTATTAGATATTAGAAAACTATATAAAGAAACAGGCATGTTCACTTATGATCCAGGGTTTACATCTACTGCCTCATGTGATTCTTCGATTACTTATATTGATGGCAACAAAGGAATTTTAAGACATAGAGGTTATGATATTGATGAACTAGCTAATAATAGTGAATTTTTAGAGGTTTGCTATCTACTTTTGCATGGAGATCTACCTTCTCCTGAAGATAAACAAAAGTTTAAAGATGTAATAACTAAGCATACGATGATTCATGAACAACTAGTTTACCTTTATAGAGGTTTTAGAAGAGATGCTCACCCAATGGCAATTATGGTGGGAGTTGTTGGAGCCTTATCAGCTTTTTATCACGATAGTACTGATTTCTCTGATGTGAATCAAAAAATGATAGCTTGTCATAGATTAATTGCTAAAATGCCAACTATTGGTGCAATGGCTTATAAATATTCAATTGGACAACCATTTGTTTATCCAAGAAATGATTTGTCATATGCAGAAAATTTTTTGTATATGACTTTTTCCGTTCCAACTGAGGATTTTAAAATTAGTCCTAAAATTGTAAAAGCCATGGATAGGTTCTTTATTCTTCATGCAGATCATGAACAAAATGCTTCAACTTCTACTGTAAGATTAGCAGGATCATCAGGAGCCAATCCATTTGCTTGTATAGCTTCTGGAATTGCATCCCTATGGGGACCTGCACATGGAGGAGCAAATGAAGCAGTAATTAAGATGCTTGAAGAAATTGGAGATATTAAAAACATACCGGAGTATATAAGGAAAGCAAAAGATAAGAATGATCCTTTTAGATTAATGGGCTTTGGACATAGAGTTTATAAAAATTATGACCCAAGAGCTAGAGTAATGAAGGAAAGTGCACATGAGGTTTTAGAAGAACTAAATAAACACGATGACCCACTATTAGAAATAGCAATAGAGTTAGAAAAAATTGCACTTAAGGATGAATATTTTATACAAAAAAAATTATATCCAAATGTTGATTTTTATTCTGGATTTATTTTAAAAGCTCTAGGTTTTCCAACTAGCATGTTTACTGTTTTATTTGCAATAGGTAGAACTGTAGGATGGATTTCTCAATGGAAAGAGATGATTGAAAATCCAATTAATAAAATTGGCAGACCAAGACAGTTGTACTTAGGTGAAAAATCAAGAGGTTTTCAAAAAGAATCAACTAGAGAGCAAAAGTCAATATTTAAGTGGTTGTGGAAATAATTTCAGTTATTCTTTTTTCACAAATATCATAAGGGTTAGTTGGGCTTTGTATTTGAGACAAGCTCTTCTGAACTAAAAATATTTGATTATCTCTAAATTTTTTATCATTTAAAAGAGTATCAAAAGCTGTCAATAAATTTTTTTTATTCAAATCTTTATTCACTACTTCCTTAATGATCATCTTATTATTAAGAATATTTAAAATATTGGCATATCTAATATTAATTAAAAAAGAGAATAGAAAAAA
>CABXJB010000012.1 GCA_902512415.1 uncultured Alphaproteobacteria bacterium | reverse complement strand
CTTGGTAACATAGCCAGTACTTTCTATTACACAATCTGAATCCAAATTAGATATAGTATCATTATTAATAACATTAAAATGGCCTCTATATTTTTTTCCTGTCTCTATTGATTCAATAATATAACTTCCGTGTTCTAATGATCGTTTATAATTGTTTAAATTAATACCTGACTGTTTTAAATACTTTGGATAATCTTCATCAAACCAATTTCTTTTTTCATTGCACACTCTTAAGTAACCACCAGTTTCACCGTGTATCCAGTTTGATAGACTGCTCCATTTTTTAACATCTTGTTGAGTTCGTCGGTACCAAGGCAAATACTCACTTAAATGACCATTGCTTTCAGTTGAAAAGAAACCAAATTTATCCAGCACATCAATTCTTACTTTTTCGTTACGAGAAAATTTAGGATGCTTCTTAAGAGCTTTAATTAATTTTTCTTTAGTTATCTTTTGTCCTTTATGTTGGAGTTTTAAGTACCAGGTCATATGGTTAATTCCACTGCAAGAATAATCCATCTTTCCATTAGGAATACCACAAGCATCTTCAATTAATTTTGCTCCTCCTTGGACCCCGTGACATAAACCTATAGTGTTAACTTTCCCAATCGTATTGGCAGCCCAAGTATTCATTGCCATCGGGTTGGAGTAATTTAGAAATAATGCATTCTTTTTTGCATATTTTTTTATATCTTTACAAAAATCTAATATGACAGGAATATTTCTTTGACCATACATTATACCACCAGCACAAATAGTATCACCTACACACTGATCAATACCATATTTTAGAGGTATAGAAATGTCAGTCTCAAAAGCCTCTAAACCCCCAACTCTTACACAATTGATAATATATTTTGCATTTTTAATTGAATTTTTTCTAATCGGATCAATTGTTAATGTTGTAGGTAAGTTATTTGCTTCAATATCCCTCTTAATTAAACCAGCGACCATCAATAAATTTTTTTTGGAGATATCATGAAGAGAAACCTCAATATTCTGAAGTTTTTTAACTGTTAGAATATCGCGAACCAAAGTTTGGGTAAACCCAACACTACCTGCCCCTATAAAAGAAATTTTCATTAAAATAAATATATCTTTCTTTAAATAATTGACAAGAATATATTTTATTTTAACATATTAATGATTTCACTAGCTAAAGTAATATTTAAGAATAAGTTTATTAAATAAAATGAAAAAGAAAAAAATAAACGAAATAGATAAATACCTATTTGATCTAAATGGCTACATAGTTATTAAGAAAGCTCTTAAAAAATCAGAAGTAAATGAATGTAATAAGATAATTGATAAATTAATAAATCTCAAACACAATGAATGGAATGGGTATGTTCACGGACATAACTATGGAGGAAAAGAAGGATTAAATTTACAACAAATTTATGAAGCAGGTAAACCTTTTGAAAAACTTATCGATCACCCTTCGTGGATAAATCACATGTTAGAGTTTGTTGGTGGAAAAGGTACATTTGATCATAATCACGGACCATTATTTATTGATGAAAATTTTGCAAATGTAAGAGGGCCAGGAGATGCGATAGGGATTCATTCAGGCAATCATGAAGGAACGCAAAGAGGTCACTATAGATATGAAAATGGCAAAATTCATTGTGGTCAAATTAACATTTTAGTTGCTCTAACCAATATAGGCCCTGGCGATGGAGGAACAGTAGTAATCCCTTCATCTCATAAAGCAAATTTCAAACATCCAGAATTTGATAAAAATAAAATGTTTAAAGGTAAAGTTTCTCATGCCGATTCAATGACTGCTTCAAAAGAAGTTTTTCTTAAAGCAGGTGATGCTTTACTTTTTGTAGATTCCTTGTGTCATGGATCTGCAAAAAGAATAAATAAAGGTGAGAGAAGGGTTGTTATTTATAGATATGGACCGTCTTGGGGTTTTTTTAGGCATTCGTATAGACCCTCAAAACAATTATTAAAAAATCTAAATAAATTGCAAAGAAGAATAGTCATGCCACATGAAAAAATTTTAACACCACAAGGAGGATAAAATTGTCGCAAAATAATTTTAAAAAAGATGGATTTATTTTAAAAAAAAATTTATTTTCAGAAGAAGAAATAAACAAATTAAAAAAATTTATTAATTCCTCATCAAAGAAAGAAGATGATGCAAGAGAAACAAAAACCTCATCAGGAAAATTAAGTATAACTTTATGGAATCATCCTTCGGATGATTTATTTGGAAAATTTTCAACAAACGAGAGAATAGTCAAACCAATGGAAGAATATCTAGATGATGAAATTTATCATTATCATTCTAAAATAATTTGGAAAAAACCTGGTGATGGTGGTTTTGATTGGCATCAAGATTATGGGTACTGGTACCACAATGCTTGTTTGTATCCTGACATGGCTTCTTGTTTTATAATGTTGGATAGAGCAACTAAAGAAAATGGATGCTTAAAAGTTTTAAAAGGATCACATAAAGTTGGAAGAATTGGACATGGTATATCTGATACTCCAGAACAAACAGCCGATATGGAAAGGATTATAGAATTAGAAAAAAGACATAAATGTATTTATATAACTGCAGAACCTGGTGATACTCTTTTTTTCCATGCAAATTTATTACATTCTTCAGAGGCAAATAAATCTAATGATTCTAGGAGGACATTAATTGCTTGCTTTAATACAAAATCAAATAACCCTTATAAAGAATCTGGACATGCAAGTTATTCACCATTACAAGTCTCTACGTACGATTCAATTATGGAGTATAAATGATTAAATTGACAATTATTGGTGCGGGTAGTGCCGTCTTTACAAAAAATATAGTAACTGATTTATTATCTGTTGATGCATTCAAAAATATGGAAATTGCTTTGCAAGACATAGATCCAGTTAGATTAAAAGCATCACATGAATTACTAAATGTAATAGCAGAAAAATTAAATGCATCACCAACAATTACTTCGCATGCAGATAGAAGAGAATCATTAGGTGGCGCAGATTTTGTTCAAACTACTATACAGGTTGGAGGATATAAACCCTCGACTGTCATCGATTTTGAAATACCAAGTCAATATGGTTTAAGGCAAACTATTGCTGATACTCTTGGCATCGGTGGAATAATGAGAGCACTTAGGACTATTCCAGTATTACTTGATATTACTAAAGATATCATGGAGATTTGTCCAAAAGCTATTTGGTTACAATATGTTAATCCTATGTGCGCTAATATGATCGCTATAAATAATTCATTTCCTGGCATTAAGACATTAGGATTATGTCATTCTGTTCAAGGGACAGCTGAAATGTTGGCAAAAGATTTAGGTGAAAATATTGATGACATTGATTACCTTTGTGCAGGCATCAACCATATGGCTTTTTATAAAAAATTTGAAAAAAAAATAAATGGAAGCCAAAAAGAAGATCTGTATCCACGCCTGAAAAACATTGCAGATAAAATAGTTAATGATGAAATGTTATCTTCTAGAAGTAAAAAAGAAACTGACTATTCAAACAAAGTACTTCATGAAAAAGTAAGATATGAAATATTAAGACGTTTTGGTTATTTTGTTACAGAGTCCAGTGAACACTTTGCTGAATACGTTCCTTGGTTTATCAAACAAAATAGACAAGATGTTATCGATAAATATAAAATTCCTATTGAAGAATATATTGATCGATGTGAAAACAATATTAAACTTTGGGAGCAGTTAGAAAAAGATATGACTCCTATTTATAATGAACCGCTCAAAAGAAGTAATGAATATGCATCATTTATAATAGACGGAGTTGCCAATAATAATGAAGTTACTATCAACGCTAATGTAATGAATGATGGTTATATTGATAATCTGCCATCAAATTGTTGTGTAGAAGTTCCATGTGTTATTAACTCTAATGGATATACTCCCCAAAAATTTGGCAGACTGCCTGAACACTTAGCAGCCTTAATGCGCACAAATATCAATGTTCAAATTTTAACGGCAGAAGCTGCAATGACTAAAAAAAGAGAACATATTTATCACGCAGCATTATTAGATCCTTTAACAGCAGCAAATCTTACCATTGATGAAATTTATGCAATGACAGATAAAATGATTGAAGCTCATGGAAATTATTTACCTGAGTATCATTAATGACAAAGTTAACAGTTAAAGATTTATTTGAAAAAAAAGGAAAAGAAAAACTAACAGAACTTTATGTTACCAATGCTCTTGAAGCTCATGCTGCTGCTGCTGCAGGTATAGATATTTTAATAGTGTCGTTTAAAAAAGAAACTTTACGAACTGGAGTTCCTACAAATAAATGGTTTAGAGACGCACACATAAGCGATATTCGAAATGCAGCACCAAATACGTTTATGATTTATGGACTAGGTCAATTATCTTCAAAAGAAAAAGCTATAGATGCTACTCTTATTGCTAGAGATAATGGTGCAGATGCGGTTTATTGTGGCAATAGCCCTTCCTATATTGAGGCCCTTCGTAATGAAGGTTTACCAGCAGTAAGTCATATAGGTTTAATACCCTATAAGAGCACCTGGACAGGTGGTTTTAAAGCAGTTGGGAAAGATGCAGAGTCTGCATTCAGAGTATATCAAGACGCTCTAGCTTATGACCGAGCAGGGGCAATTGGTTTGGAAGTAGAATGTGTGCCAGATAGAGTAGCAGAAATTATAACTAAAAAAGTTGATTTATTAACTCTTTCAATGGGCAGTGGACCAAAATGCGATGTCGAATTTCTATTTATTCAAGATGTTATAGGCACAAATACCGATAGAGTTCCAAAACATGCAAAAGTATTTAAAGATACCAATAAATCTTATGATAATTTATTAGAGGATACTATCGATGGTTTAAAAAAATTTGTTACAGATGTTAATAATAAATCTTTCCCAACTCCAAAAAATATTGTTGGCATCGAAGATAACGAATATGAAAAATTTTTAAATAAAGTTGGCTAAATTTTAATAGTCATCAAATCTTCACCTATTATTGGATCTTTACCAAAGTCTTTTTTAATAACTTTTTTTAAATTTTTTTTATTAAACTTAGTTGGAACAAAATGCGTTAAAACTAATTTTTTCGCCCTAGAAATAAAAGCCACTTTACCAACTTGAGATGAAGTAGTGTGATAACTTTGAACATTATGCATAGTTTTTTGTGTACGCATTTTATTTATTTCTATAATTTCTCCTTCTATAAAGACTTCATGTAACAACACATCTGATTTTTGTGCATATTTCATTAAGTTTTCACAAGGTCTTGTATCTCCACTAATTGTCAATTTTTTATTTTTATGGATAAAGCAAAATCCGTAAGCAAATTTTACTGGTTTATGATCAACTTCAAAATATTTTATTTGTAAGTCTTTGATTTTAAAATTACCAAGAGCTTTAAATTCAATTACTTCAATATCAAACGCTTTAGCTGATGCTCTAGCCTCATAGGATATTCTTAATTTTCTTTCATCAGCCCATGCATCCATAATTTTGTTAACAAATTTTTTGGTACCTTGAGGTCCATAGATTTTCCAAGGTTTAATTCTATACGAATGCCATGATGAAATTATAAGTTGATATAAGTCTACTGCATGATCTGAATGGAGATGAGTAAAAAGTAAAGCATCAATATTAGCAGAAGATACTTTTAATTCATTTAGTCTTTGGGTAATGCCTGATCCGCAATCTATTAATATTTTAGCAGTCTTTGTTGAAACTAAATTTGATGGCCCAAAACGTTTATGATCAACGCTTGGACAACCTGTTCCGAGCAGGGTTAGTTCCATTTATTCGTCTAAAAATGTTTTAAGTTTTCTTGCTCTTGTTGGATGTTTTAACTTACGAAGTGCTTTTGCTTCGATTTGACGTATTCTCTCTCTTGTAACACTAAATTGCTGACCTACTTCTTCTAAAGTGTGGTCACTATTCATACCAATACCAAAACGCATTCTTAAAACTCTCTCTTCTCGAGGTGTAAGTGACGATAAAATACTCGTAGTAGTGTCACGTAAGGAGCTTTTGACAGCAGCTTCTATTGGAATTAAAGCATTTTTATCCTCAATAAAATCTCCAAGTGAACTATCTTCTTCGTCACCAACAGGTGTTTCAAGACTAATTGGCTCTTTAGCAATTTTTAAAACTTTTTTAACTTTATCCAAAGGCATATGCAATCTATCTGCTAACTCATTTGGAGTTGGTTCTCTTCCTATTTCAGCCATGATTTGTCTTGTAGTTCTAACAATTTTATTAATTGTCTCTATCATATGAACAGGAATTCTTATTGTTCTTGCCTGATCTGCAATTGATCTAGTTATTGCTTGTCTGATCCACCAAGTGGCATAAGTTGAAAATTTATAACCCCTTCTATATTCAAACTTATCTACAGCTTTCATCAACCCAATATTACCTTCTTGAATTAAATCTAAAAACTGCAAACCTCTATTTGTATATTTTTTTGCAATAGAAATAACTAAACGTAGATTAGATTCAATCATCTCTTTTTTAGCCCGGTTAGCTGATCTCTCTCCTTGTTGAACTGTGCCAACAATTCTACGAAATTCAGTTAAGGGTAACTCAGAAGCTTCCTGTATTTCTTTAATTTCGTCAATTAATTTATTAATTTCAATATGGTTTTTATTAATAAATTTTTCCCAATTTTTATCGTGTAAATTTAGAAGGTTTTGAATCCAATTTTTTTCAAAATTAAAGCTCAAGTATTGTTCAATAAATGATTCTCTTCTAACACCTTCTCCTGTTGCAAGTCTTAACATACGCCCTTCTCTAACTAATAATTTTTTGTTTAAATCATAGAGAGATTCCATTAATGCTTCAATTGTAGATGAATTGAAATGAACCGCTTTCATAGCAATTACCATTTCTTTTTGAATTTTTTTATATTTTTTTTCTATGCTTACGAAGTTTTTTATATTTTTTACATCTGAATTGATAAGATCCATACTAGATTTCTGCAACTTCTTAAATAATTTTGTAATATCATCAAAGTCTTTAAGAACCTTTGGTTTTAATTTTTCTTCCATTGCAGCTAATGATACATTTAATCCTTCTTCTTCATCTTCATTTGAAGATTCTTGACCTTCTTCAGAATTGTTATTATCTGCTGATTTGTTTTTTTCATACTTGGGTTTATCTTTTTTTTCAGCAGTACCTTCGATTAGTTTAAAAGTGTCATCAATCTTATTATCTCCTATGTCTGACATATCGTAGGTAGCTTCTAAATCCACAATATCTCGAAGAAGCATAGTGCCGTCTTTGATTGAATCTTTCCAATTTATAATTGAACGAATTGTCATAGGACTTTCACAAATTGCACCAATCATTTTTTCTCGACCAGCTTCAATCCTCTTAGCTATTGCAATTTCACCTTCTCTGCTTAGAAGTTCTACTGCCCCCATATCTCTTAAATATAATCTTACTGGATCATCAGTTTTACCTGTTTGTTTTTTTTCTTGCTCAGAACTATCTTCTTCTTTTTTAGAATTTGATTCCTTTGCAGCATTAATAAGAGATGTAGCTTCTTCTTCTGATACTATAGATATTTTATTATTTCTTAAAAACTCTTCTACTTTCTGAACATTCTCAGTAATCCTATATTTTTTTGGGATAGCTTTTTCAATAATTTTTATAGTATATATTCCATCTATCTTATGTTTATCTAAAAGCTTTGCAATTACACCTTTAATGTGATCATCAAAAGAAATAACTTTCTTTTCCTTTTTTGGAACCTTGGTTTCAATTTTTTTATTTTCTTTTTTTAGTACTTTTTTTTTGCTAATTGTTTTTTTTATTGCTTTCTTTTTTTTAGGGGCTGCTTTTTTTTTATTTTTTTTAAGATTTTTTGATGTTTTTTTAACTTTAGTTAAAGCTTTTGTTTTTTTCAAACTTGCTTTCTTTTTTGAATAAAAATTTTTTTTTGTAGTACTTTTTTTAACAGCTTTCTTTTTTGCAGAAAATTTATTTTGTGATTTTTTTGTTTTTAAGTTGTTTTTTTTCTTTACCATATTAATTATCTTTGTAGTCGTCTTCTAGTTCATTAGAAATCTTCTGTAATTCTTCCCAATTAAAAGAAGAGCTATTTTCTTCAAAGTTATTTAGGCTTTTATTTATTTTTTTCAAATTTGAAAGCCTTGTATTCAAATTATTAGAAGATTCTTTTATTTCAATTAGTGCTTTTTCTGCGTCATATTTTGGACTTGAATAAGGAAAAAGCTGATAAATGCTCTTTATAGTTATATTTTCATCAATAAATTTCCTTAATTTATTATTAAATTGAGCTAAAATATCTTCTGAGTTAATTGAATTTGTGTCCTCTTTATTAAGATGTTGAACAATATTATTTTCAACTTCCTCCAATTCAATTTTTGTAAATAAAATATCAACTATTTGAAATCTGATTTGTTTATGATTAATGGCGCTTGCTATGAAAGAATAAATTTGTTTTCTTTTTAAAGAAGTTATTTTTTTTGGTGCGTTATTAATTATAGTTTTATTATTTGCATTTCTTAACTTAGCAAAAAAAAGAGACTTGAATTCTCTCTTGTAAAAATATTGTATTTTTTTATCCTTAATAGATTCAATAAGATCATCAAGATATTTATCATATGATATTTTTTGATCAGCGTCGTTAAGAGAAATCTGGCTACTAGATGTATAAAATATATAATCTATTAAATTAGTTGGGTTTTTAAAAAAAACTAATAAATCATTAATTTTTTTACTTTTAAGATAACTATCTGGATCAATATTATTTGGTAAGTTAACAAATTGGATTGATTTATTTGGTATCAAGAAAGGTAGAGACAATAGCGCTGCCTTAAATGAGGCCCTTCTTCCAGCTTCATCACCATCAAACATTATTGTTGGTTTGTCTGTAAACCTCCATGATAGCTTTAATTGCTCTTCTGTAAAAGCAGTACCTAGAGGAGCTACAACACTTTTAATATTATTTTGAAATAATGATATTACATCCATATAACCTTCACAGATTAGTAAATTTCTTTTTTTCCTTGCTACATCTTTTGCTAAATTAAGATTATATAACATACTTCTCTTTTTAAAATAATCACTCTCAGGTGAATTTATATATTTAGGGTTTGAATTATCAAGAACACGTCCACCAAAGCCCACTACTATACCCTGGATATTAGTTATAGGAAAAATCAATCTTTTATAAAAAAAATCTTTAAAATTATTATTATTATCTTTTTTTACTAAATTGCTTTTTAAAATTTCATCATCATTAAAAGATAAGTTTTTTAAATGTTTATAAAGAGAGCTTTTTTTATTATATGAATATCCCAATCTAAAAATTTTTATTGTTTCATCTTTTAAGGATCTTTTATGAATATAATTTAGGCATTCATTATTTTCTAAACTTAAATTTTGCTCAAACCACTTAGTTGCAATTTCTAAAATTTTAATAATATTATCGTCTTTTTTATAATCAGATTTTCTATCAAAATTTATTTTTACACCCGCTCTTTCAGATAACTCTTTAACAGCATCTAAAAATGTGAAGTTAAACAAATCCTGATAAATTGTAAAAATATCACCTTTGGCACCACATCCAAAACAATAGAATGACCCTTGATCATCATTTATTTTACATGAAGGTGTTTTTTCATTATGAAATGGGCAACAACACCATATATCTTTACCTTTTTTTATTATTTTACTTTTTTTTTCTAGCTCAACTGAAATTAGTATTTTTGATTTTATATTATCAAGATCAGTTTTATTAAAAGCCATTAATTACCAAGTTTAGATTTAGCTATTTTACCAACCAACCCCATATCTACTTCTCCAGCATAATCATTTTTAATAATAGACATTAATCTTCCCATATCCTTTATACTTTGCAAATTATTTTTTTTAATTAAACCACTAACAATGCTTTCCGTTTCTTCTTCAGATTTTTGCTTAGGTAAATATATATTAATTGTATTAATTTCACTTTGTTCATTTTTAATCAAATCATCTCTTTTTGCCTTTTGAAATTGTTCTATTGAGTCCTTTCTCTGCTTTATTAAGCTTATTAATAAACTTAAAATTTCCGTATCATTTATTCCATCTTTGTTTTCACTTGATCTAGAGGATATATCTCTATCTTTTATGGCACTTTTAATTAATCTTAAAGTATTCGTCTTGTCTTGATCTTTAGTTTTTATTGATTGCTTATAGTCTTCTTCAATTTTGTTTCTTAAATTCATAAATCTCTACCTCTTAGAATCGATTAGTATTATTTTTGATCATTAATATAACTGTTATTAGTAAATTCAACTAATCCTTGACTAAAGTTTTCAAAATGCCTAGTAAAACATCATTTCTTAACAAATAATGCAGCGGGATACTTATTATAATCAACACCTACGCCCTCCCACAGCTGCTTTAATTTTTGATGATGCGGAAATCTTATGGGGTTATGGTACTGGGTCAATTAAATCTGTTATAGCAGAATTATGCTTTAATACCTCCCAAACAGGTTATCAAGAAACTTTAACAGACCCCTCATATGCAAAACAGATAATCACTTTTACTTTTCCACACATTGGTATCGTTGGGACAAATAATAAAGATCTAGAATCTAATCAAATTTTTGCAGAAGGATGTATTATTAATCAACCTATTAGCGATTACTCAAATTGGAGAGCTGAAAAAAATCTAGATACTTTTTTAAAAAATCATAATACTCCCTGTATAACAGGGATTGATACGAGGTATTTAACCAGAAAACTATCTAAAGATGGGGCAAAAAAAGTGGCCTTAATAAATTTTGGTGAAAATAAAGAGAATTTTGAAAGTTTGAAAAAGAGTCTAGAGGCTTGGAATGGTTTGGAGAACTTAGATTTAGCAACTATTGTTTCAACAAAAAAACAATTCACCTGGAATGAAGGTCTCTGGGGCAAAATAAACAAGCAAAAGTCTTATAAAAAATTTCCAATAGTTTGTTTAGATTTTGGAATTAAACATAATATTTTAAGAAATCTAAATGAATTAAACTTTGAAACTACTGTTTTACCAGTGTCTACCTCTATAGAAAAAATTCTAGAGCATAAACCAAGAGGAATTTTCTTATCGAATGGCCCAGGAGATCCTGATGCTACAATAAAAGTTATTCTACATACTATAAAAGAACTCATCAAACTAGAAATTCCAATTTTTGGAATTTGCTTAGGTCATCAAATAATAAGTTTAGCCTTGGGTGCAAAAACAAAAAAAATGTTTCAAGGTCATCGTGGAGCAAATCAACCAGTCAAAAATTTAATTAATAATAAAGTTGAAATCACATCACAAAATCATGGCTTTGAAGTTGATAGATTAACTTTACCAATTGAAGTAGAAGAAACTCATGTTTCTTTATTTGATGGATCTAATGAAGGTATAAAACACAAAACTCTTCCTATATTTAGTGTTCAATATCACCCAGAAGCTAGTCCGGGACCTCACGATAGTTCATATTTATTCGAAGAATTTTATAACTTAGTTAGTAAATATGCCTAAAAGAAAAGATATTAAAAAAATTCTAATAATAGGAGCTGGACCAATTGTTATTGGTCAAGCATGTGAGTTTGATTATTCCGGGGCACAAGCATGCAAATCACTAAAAGAAGAAGGTTATGAAGTAGTTTTAGTCAACTCAAATCCTGCAACCATTATGACAGATCCAGAGTTATCAGATAAAACCTATATTGAACCGATTACTAAAGAATTTTTAACACAAATTATTGAATTAGAAAAACCTGACGCTTTACTTCCCACCATGGGAGGTCAAACCGCTTTAAATGTCTCAATGGAACTTTCTAAGGCAGGTATACTAGAAAAAAATAAAGTTATAATGATAGGTGCAAATCCTAATGCCATAGAGCTTGCAGAAGATAGGCAAAAATTTAAAGATGCTATGAGGGAAATAGGACTAAAATGTCCTGAGAGTATTATTGTTGAAGAGTTGCCCAAAGCATTGGAAGTAAAAGAACAGTTAAAATTACCTTTAGTAATAAGGCCAAGTTTTACATTGGGTGGAACGGGTGGAGGTGTAGCCTATTCTGACGAAGAATTTAATGAATTATGTCAAAGAGGATTGAATGCAAGTCCTACAAATCAAATTTTGATTGAGAAATCAGTCTCTGGTTGGAAAGAATTTGAAATGGAAGTTGTAAGAGATAATAAAAATAATTGCATAATAATATGTTCAATAGAAAATATTGATCCAATGGGTGTACACACAGGAGATAGCATAACTGTAGCTCCGTCTCTTACTTTAACAGATAAAGAATATCAAATTTTAAGAAATGCCAGTATCAAAGTATTACAAAAAATTGGTGTTGATACAGGTGGTTCAAATGTTCAATTTGCCATCAACCCTAGGGATGGTGAAATCAATGTTATAGAAATGAATCCTCGTGTAAGTAGATCTTCTGCATTGGCTTCAAAAGCCACGGGTTTTCCAATAGCTAAAATAGCAGCAAAGTTGGCCGTTGGTTATTCTTTAGATGAACTACAAAATGATATAACAAAAACAACACCGGCAAGCTTCGAGCCTACAATTGATTATGTAGTTACAAAAATACCAAGATTCACATTTGAAAAATTTAGTGGCGCTGATTCAAACTTAACAACCTCAATGAAGTCAGTTGGTGAAACAATGAGTATAGGAAGGTCATTTAATGAAAGTCTTCAAAAAGGCTTTAGTTCATTAGAGTACGGATTAGATGGTTTAGATGTGCCCCAAAATATTGAAATAAACAAACAAACCATTTTTAATGATTTAAAAATCCAATCTTCTCAGAGATTATTGACGATTGGTCAAGCTCTTCGTTTAAACACACCTGTAAAGGAAATTAATGACATAACAAAATATGATAATTGGTTTATTGATCAACTTAAAACAATTGTAGAAATTGAAAGGTTAATAGAAGACAACGATTTAACAAAAGAATTAATATTATTAGCTAAAAATAATGGTTTTACTGATAAGAAAATTGCAAAAATAAAAAAAGGTTCAGAAAAGGAAATAAGAGAATTTAGACATAATAATAATCTAAGACCTATATTCAGACTTGTCGATACATGCGCTGGCGAGTTTAGTTCTAAAACTCCTTATCTCTATTCAAGTTATGATTGGAATTTTCACAACAAACCATTTTGTGAGTCAAACCCAACTAAAAATAGGAAAGTTATTATACTTGGGGGTGGCCCTAATAGAATAGGTCAAGGAATTGAATTTGACTATTGTTGTGTTCATGCTGTTTATGCGCTTAAAGAAAAAGGCATCGAAACGATAATGATTAATTGTAACCCTGAAACAGTTTCTACAGACTATGATACAGCTGATAGATTGTACTTTGAACCCTTAACTACTGAGAGTGTGCTTGAAATATATAAAAAAGAAGAAGAAAATGGAAAAGTATTGGGTATTTTTGTTCAATTTGGAGGACAAACACCACTAAAAATTGCAAATGAATTAGAGAGTGAAGGTGTTAAAATTCTTGGAACAACCACTGAAGCGATTGATCTAGCTGAAGACAGGGATAGATTTAGTGATACTTTAATAAAATTAAACATTGATCAGCCAAAAAATGGATTTGCTAAAAATCTTAATGAAGCTAATCAAATAGCTAATGAGATAGGTTATCCTGTCTTGATTAGACCATCTTATGTCTTAGGTGGAAGAGCAATGGAAATTGCTTATAATCAAAAACACCTAGAGTCTTTTACGAATAATGCACTTGAAGTTTCATCAAATAATATAATTTTAGTTGACCAATATCTTGAAAATGCCACTGAGGTTGATGTTGATTTAATAAGAGATATTAATGGTAAAATATTTATTGCAGGAATTATGGAACACATAGAAGAAGCAGGTATTCATTCAGGTGATAGTGCCTGCTCATTACCACCTTTTTCCATTAATGATAATTTGCAGAATAAAATTATAAATTGGGTATCAAAAATAGCTGAAGAAATAAAAGTCATCGGATTAATGAATACACAATTAGCGATTAAGGATGAAAAAATTTATGTTTTAGAAGTTAATCCAAGGGCTAGTAGAACAGTTCCTTTTGTTGCAAAAGCAAGAGGTATTCCAATAGCAAAGATCGCTGCTAAAGTAATGACTGGTGATCTTTTAGAGCATATTATAACTGAAAAAGATAGTAAGAAATTGAAAACTTTTAATGTTAAAGAATCAGTTTTTCCTTTCAACAAATTTGAAGGTGTAGATTTGGTGCTTGGTCCTGAAATGAAATCAACTGGAGAAGTAATGGGTATAGATAATACTTTTTTATCTGCATTTGCAAAAAGTCAGATTGCTTGTGGAAATATTTTACCAACCAAAGGTAAAGTTTTTATTTCAATTGATGACGATAATAAAAAATTTATTTTAAAAATTGTAAAAAAATTAATTAATCTTAATTTTATTATTGTTGCTACTAAAGGTACAGCAAAATTTTTAAATGATAATAATTTAAATGTTGAAACAATAAATAAAGTTAAGGAAGGTGGATCTCATATAGTCAATGCAATAGAAGATAATAAAATAAATTTGGTAATCAATACTACAAAAACACAAGGATCAATAAGAGATAGCTATAGTATAAGGAGAACTTCCCTAACTTTCAATATACCTTATTACACTACAATTGCAGGAGCAAAAGTTGCAGTTGATACTATAGAGCACTTGAAAAAAAACACTCTAAAAGTTAAAAGTTTACAAGATTTAATCTAATTATATTGACTTAAGAAAAATTTATATCATCATAGAGTAATGAATAAAATACCAATGACAGCCTCAGGATATGAAAATATTCAGATCGAACTTAAAAAATTATTAAATGAAGATCGTCCAAATATCATTGCTGCAATTGCTGAGGCTCGAAGTCATGGAGACTTATCTGAAAATGCTGAATATCAATATGCTAAAGAACAACAAAGCTTAATAGAAGGTAAAATAGTAGACCTAGAAAGTGCTATTAGTAGAGTTGAAATTATTGATGTTAAAAGTATTGCTGGAGATGAAATAAAATTTGGAGCAACAGTTGAAATCGAAGATGATGAAAATGGTGAGATTTCATTGTATCAATTAGTAGGTGATTATGAATCCGATATTAAAAATAAAAAATTATCCATAAGTAGCCCTCTAGCAAGAGGGTTAATTAATAAAACTGTTGATGACGTTGTAGAAATCAATAGCCCTAAAGGTCAAAAATCTTATACAATAAAATCTGTAAAATACGTTTGAATTTAGAAAAAATCAAAATTTGGTCAGCGACTGATGGCTCACAAGGTATGATAAGTCAAGTAATGGGTTTATCAAAACAAATTAGCTATAATATAACAGAAATTAAAACAGATCTTATTTTTCCTTGGAATAAAATTCAACCGGGATTTCTTCCAACATACAAATGGATTTTTAAAAATAATTTTCCAATAAATAATGAACCTAATATTTTAATATCATGTGGAAGGAAAAGTGTTTACTTTTCTCTGTATTGTAAAAAAAAATTTAAAAAACTTTTAAATATTCATATTCAAAATCCTAAAATATCTTCAAAATACTTTAGTTATGTAATTAGTCCAAATCATGATAATTTGACTGGAAATAATATTTTAAATTCAGTTGGGGCATTACACCATCTAAATAAAAATGATGGACCTTCTAATCCAAATCTTTTAACCTGCATAGTTGGTGGAAATAATCAACATTACCATTTCAATGATAAGGAAGCTAACGAACTAAGCGATAAACTAATAGAAATAAAAAAGAATAAAACAGATATTGAGTTAAATATCATCACATCTAGAAGAACTTCTGATTTAGTAAAAAAAATACTAATTAAAAAATTAAAAAATATTGCAACTATTTGGACTGGTGAAGGTAAAAACCCATACAAAGAGTCTATTCAAAGTTCATCATTTTTTATTATAACTTCAGATTCTACTTCTATGATAAGTGAAGCTGCAATATCAGGAAAGCCAATTTACATATACCATTTAGCATTTAAAAGAAAAAGTAAGAGAATAGAAAAATTTCATAAGGAGTTTTCTGAATTAGGAATAACAAAAGATATAATAAATATTAATCATTTAAGTAATTGGACATACAATTCATTGAATGAATCAGAAAGAATTGCTAGAATTATTAAAAAAAGAATAATAGAAGCGAATATATGAACTTAGAAAATTTAACGTCTTCTAATCACCCCTTTAAACATTGGGAGATTTCAAACTGTTTAGATTTAAAAGCTCTAGAAGAAATTTCCTACTCAAATATTCCAGATGGAAATAGAGCATATGATGGTACTAGAGCAGCCGATCACACTGGCCAAGGAATAGATGGTAAACTAAGACTTTTCTTGGATTTAGATAATTCTAAATCATTTCCTAGTTTAAAAAAAGTTATAAATGAACTTCAGACAAAAGAAGTTTATGAAAAAATAGGAAATCTAATTAATAAAGATTTAAGTAAATCTTATGTTAGACTTGAAATAATTGGTGATAAAAAAGGTTTCTGGCTAAAACCGCATAAAGACATTTCAGAAAAACTTATGACTATGATGGTTTGGGCCAACCCATACGATGAGTCTGATAATCTAGGCACAGATCTCTATGATAATGATTTCAAATTAGTAAAAACTATCAAATATAAACACAATAATGGCTATTTTTTTTCTTCAGGAGAAGATACGTGGCATGGTCTTGGATTAAAAGAAATAAAAAAAGAAAGACGCTGTATTCAAATAAATTATGTTTCTTTTAAAACAGATTGGCCTGTTGAAAAAAAAATAATTTAAACAATATTTCATCTATGAATAAAACAATTGAAACAGATGTTCTAATAATAGGCTCAGGACCGGCTGGTTATACTGCAGCTATATATGCTGCTAGAGCAAATTTAAAACCACACCTAGTTTCCGGCCTTGAACCAGGAGGACAACTTACAATTACAACTGATGTTGAGAACTATCCAGGATTTGGTGATATAATTCAAGGACCATGGTTGATGGAGCAAATGAAAGAACAAGCATTAAAAGTTGGGACTGAATTTCACCATGATATTGTGAAGAAAGTTGACTTTGATATAAATCCTTTCATAGCAGAAACTGACTCAGGTTTAAAATTTAATTCTAAATCAATCATAATTGCAACTGGAGCTCAAGCTCGTTGGTTAAATATAGAATCAGAAAATAAATTTAAAGGTTTTGGAATTTCTGCATGTGCAACCTGCGATGGTTTTTTCTTTAAAGATCAAAATATTATAGTTGTTGGAGGTGGAAATAGCGCTGTTGAGGAAGCTCTATATTTAACAAACTTTGCTTCTAAAGTAACTTTAGTGCATAGAAGGGATAAATTACGAGCAGAAAAAATACTTCAGGAAAGATTATTTAAACATCCTAAAATAGAATTAATATGGGATCATACTGTAGATGAATTTATCGGCTCTGAAGAACCTCTGTCATTAAATAAAATTAAACTAAAAAATACAAAAAATAATAATGAAAAAATAATAGATGCAACAGGTGCTTTTATTGCCATTGGTCATGATCCTTCTACTTCATTATTTAAAGATAAAATTAAAATGGATAATGAAAATTATATTATTACAAAATCAGATAGTACTGAAACAAACATAAAAGGTGTTTTTGCAGCAGGCGATGTTAAAGACAAAGTTTTTAGACAAGCTGTAACTGCTGCTGGTATGGGCTGTATGGCTGCTTTAGAGGCTGAGAAATTTATTGCTGAAAATTACTAACCCTGTCTAGCTTTCATTCTAGGATTTTTTTTATTAATAACGTAAATTCTACCTTTTCGTCTAACTAGCTTACAATCTTTATCTCTAGTTTTGGCAGATTTAAGTGAACATTTAACTTTCATAACAAATGGGCTATTAAATTCTATGTTTTATTTTGTCAAACATATATTAGAAATATCTAATAAATGAGAAAAATATACCAACCAGGAAGGTCAAATTCATTATCAAGTAATGCAATGGTTGCAAGTTCACAGCCATTAAGCTCTCAAGAGGCTATTAATATACTTAAATTAGGCGGTAATGCGGTCGATGCAGCAATTGCTGCCTCAGCAGTTTTATCAGTTGTAGAGCCCGGATCAACTGGAATTGGCGGGGACTGTTTTGCAATTATAAAAATGAATAATAAAAAAGCTGTATCAATAAATGGCTCAGGCAAAGCCCCACAAAAAGCAAATCTTAATTATTTTAAAGAAAATAAAATTAACTCAATTGGATTGTTAAGTCCTCATTCAGTAACAATTCCAGGAGCTGTTGATGCATGGTATGAAATGCATAAAAAATTTGGAAAATTAGAATTTGAAAAATTATTCATCACTGCAGAGTATTATGCTAGAGAAGGTTTTCCAGTTCACGAAATTGAAGCATTACATTGGGAAAAAAATGAAGATAAATTAAAAAAAAATAAAATAACAAAAGAAGAATTTTTAAAAAATAATAAAGCGCCAATATTTGGAACAAAATTTAAAAACACTAAATTGGCCGATACTCTTAAATTAATTGGAAAAAAAGGTTCTAAGGGGTTTTATGAAGGCAAGATTGCAGAAGACATGGTCAAGAGTCTAAATAATTTAGGAGGAGTTCACACTGATGAGGATTTTTATAATCAAAATACAATTTTTTCAGATACTTTAATTTCAGATTATAAAAACAATATCATTCATCAATGCCCTCCTAACGGACCAGGTATAACTGTCCATTTAATGATGAAACTATTAGATAAATTTAATTGGAATAAGATTAATTATTTTGACTCAATGAGGTTTCATATTCAAGCTGAAGTAACAAAAGTTTGTTTTGAAATCAAAGAAACTATTTTAGGAGACCCTAATTTTACAAACATAGACATTAATAATTTAATGAGCAAAGAGTCTATTAATAATTTATTAAATAAAATTGATTTGGATAAAGTTTATAAAGCAAAAGAAGCATACGTAACTTCACATCCAGAAACTGTATACTTAACTATTGTTGATGATAATCTTAATGCAGTTTCATTTATTAATTCAATATGCCATGCTTTTGGCAGTGGCATTTGCTCAGAAAATTCAGGCGTGTTATTTCAAAATCGTGGAATTAATTTTAGATTAGAAGAAGGGCACCCAAATTGTATTGACTCAAATAAAAGGCCGTTGCACACAATAATTCCTGGATTATTAACTAATCAAAATGATGAAACTACTTTATCTTTTGGTGTAATGGGTGGTCAATACCAGCCAATTGGACAGTCACATGTTTTACAAAATATTTATGAATTTGGTATGAGCATACAAGAAGCAATTGATGCAAAAAGAGGGTTTGCTTTAGATGGTAAATTAAAAATTGAAAATTCTTTTTCTAAAAATGATATTGAACACCTTTCAGTTCTTGGTCATGATATTGAAATTTCTGAAGATGGTATAGGTGGTGGCCAAGGAATTATGATTGATAGAAAAGAAGGGGTTTTAATTGGAGGATCTGACTCCAGAAAAGATGGTTTAGCAATAGGGTATTAATTATACTCTTCCAAATACATCATTATATTGATTATTTACTCTAACAAAAGTCGTACATTTACTCAGTTGTTTTAAAGTTGGTGCTCCAACATAGGTACAACTGCTACGAATACCTCCTAAAATATCTTTAATAGTTTTATCCAATGATGATCTGTATTCAATTCTAACTTTTTTTCCTTCAGAAGATCTATAATCTGCTAGTCCACCATAATGTTTTTCATTTGCCTCTTCAGAACTAGAGCCATAAAACTCAATATAACTTTTTCCGTTATTCTTAATAATATTACCACCACCTTCTTTATGACCTGCAAGCATTCCCCCTAACATAACAAAATCCGCGCCAGCTCCAAATCCTTTTGCAACATCTCCTGGACTAGTACATCCTCCATCAGCAATAATATGGGCTCCTAATCCATGAGCAGCATCAGCGCATTCTAGAACAGCGCTTAACTGAGGATATCCAACACCTGTTTGAATTCTTGTAGTACAAACACTTCCTGGCCCTATTCCAACTTTTACAATATCTGCTCCACTTAAAACTAATTCCTGAGTCATATCAGCAGTTACAACATTTCCAGCAATAATTGTTTTTGAAGGATATTTTTTTCTAACCTCACTAACAAAATTACTAAAATTTTCTGAATAGCCATTAGCAACATCAATACAAATAAATTTAAATTTAGGGTTTTGTTTTAAAATTTTATTTAATCTTGAATAACTATCCCTGCTAGTCCCACAACTTAAAGCTACATAGCTGTATATAGAATTGTTTTTTTTTAAATTTTTAATTTCTTTATCACCATGCTGCTTTGTTAATGCAGTCATCATTTTAAATGAAGTCAATTTCTTTCCTACTTCTATCTCACCTACACCATCCATGTTAGAAGCTATAATAGGTAAACCTTCCCAACTTAGTTTAGAGTGTTTAAATTTGTATTTTCTATTGAGATCAACTTCGCTTCTGCTTTTTAATGTACTTCTTTTAGGACGAAATAAAACATCTGAATAGTCTAGTTTAATTTCTTCTTCGATTCTCATATATAATTTAGTGTATTGTATTAAATAAATTACAGAGTAAAATAAATATAAAAAAACAATTATGGAAATAAATACCTTAATAAATCAACATAAATTAAAGTTTGATGAATTTTACAAAAAATTTTTAAATAAACAACTTAATAATAGTCTTTTAGCTAAGGCTATGAGATATAGCTCTATTAATGGAGGTAAGCGAATTAGATCCTTTTTAGTTTCACAATCTTCCAAAATGGTAAATTTGTCATCAGAAAATGCAATGATAATATGCGCGTCAATAGAATCGATTCATGCTTATTCGCTAATTCACGATGACCTTCCTAGTATGGATGATGATGATTTTAGAAGAGGTAAAGCAAGTAATCACAAAAAATTTGGTGAAGCAACAGCAATTTTAGCAGGTGATGCACTTCACGATTTAGCATTTCAATTAATTTCTGAAAATTTGAAAAATATTGATCCAAAACGCAATTTAAAATTAATTAATTACTTAACAAATTGTACAGGACATAACGGATTGGCTGGTGGTCAATCTTTAGATTTGCTCTATGAAAATAAAAAATTGAGTAAGAATAAGATTATTGAAATGTATAATAAAAAAACAGGGAAATTATTTGAATTTTCGTTTGCAGCTCCATTCATAATGATGAATGAAAATATTAATAGAATTAAGTTTAGTAAAAATTATGGATCAGTTTTTGGAACTATTTTCCAAATAACTGATGATATACTTGATGAGATAAATTCTTTTAAAGAAATAGGAAAAACTCCAGGCAAAGACAAAAGTCAAGGAAAGAGAACTCTTTTAAGTGTATTAGGAAAAATAAAAGCAATAAATTATTGTGAAAAATTAGCTGAAGATTTTGAAAGAAAATATAAAAAGGAGTTTTCTAGATATCCAGATCTTAAAAAGTTACTTTATTATAATATTGAAAAGCTAAAGTAATAATTTTTTAGCAATTAATATACCGTAGTATGAAGAAAAAGCTGTTAGAGATCCTCCCCATAACATATCTACAAAAACAACGCTTGGTGACCAACCTTTTACTGTAGCCATGTTAGTAAGATTATAAGTGCCATATGCTACTAAACCAAACATAAAAGCCTTAAACAGAAATTTTAAAGTATCTTCAAAATTTATAGATGGTTCAATAATAACAACACCAAGTCCACAAACATAAACAATATAAAACATAGCAGCCGCCCACATTACTGGTTTATCAAGCAATAAATGACCAATATTAGGACGATAAAAAGATTTAACAGCAAAACTTAACCAAATAATATCAATTATAAGAAATATAAGAGCAGCTATTAAAGTAGAAGAGAATATAATTTTCATATTAATATTTATTTAGTTTTTATTATCAAAGTTTAATAGTTTTATATATTATTTTATCTTTTGTGTGCAAAAAATAAAGATATTATTTTTTGCTATATAATGTAAAATTTTTTTAATTGGTGGGTGCGACAGGGATTGAACCTGTGACCCCTGCCGTGTCGAGGCAGTGCTCTACCGCTGAGCTACGCACCCAATATTTAATTAATTATTCTAAATTAAAAATAAATCTATAAAAAAAACTAATGAAATTACGTATTGAACAAATTTCTGAAAAAAATCTAAGAGCTGCTCATAAAATATATAATTACTATGTTACTAACTCTTATTCTAATTTTGAAGAAAAAAAACTTCCTTTTAAGGATTTTTGTAAAAACTATAAAAGTATAGTAGATAAAAAATTACCATACCTGACTGCTCTTTATAATGAAAAAGTCGTAGGCATAGCCTATTTAAATAAATTTAGAGAAAAAAGCGGTTATCGATTTGCTTTTGAAAACACTATTTATATTAATCATAAATATATTAAACTAGGTATTGGTTCTAAATTACTTGCAGAATTACTTAATGTTTCAAAGAATAATAAAAATATTAAAATAATAGTTGCTGTTATAGGCAGTATAGATAGTAAAGGTTCCTTAAAAATACATCAAAAATTAGGTTTTAAAAAATCAGGAATATTAAAAAAAATTGGTTTTAAAAATAAGAAATGGATTGACTCAATTTTATTACAAAAAAATATATGAAAAAAATAAATAAAGGAAATTTTAAAAAAACTCTTTCAACATTTACAACGGGAATAACAGTAGTTGCAACTAATCATAATTCAATTTTATATGGAAAAACTATTAACTCTTTTTCATCGTTATCTCTATCCCCTCCTCTAGTATTGTTCTCACTCGATAAAAAATCATCTAAATTAAATATATTTAAAGACTCAAAAACTGTTTCTATAAACATACTTAGCAAAAACCAAGAATTTATTTCTAATAACTTTGCCAAAAAAAATCCGAACTGGAATGAAATTGAATATGATATTTTAAAAAATGAAAATCCTATAATAAAAAATTGTGTTTCAAATCTAGATTGCAAAATAATAGATAAACTAAAGAAAGGAGACCATATAATATTTATATGTAAAGTATTACAGGTGTTAAATAATACAAAATTAAAACCTCTAGTTTATTATAATTCTAAATATTTTTAATGTATGGCTCTCAATTTTAAAAATACATCATTATTATTTATAGTTGCTAGTGGTTTTTTAATCTTTTTATTTAATGCATATAAATTAAGTTTAAATAACAATGATATTGAATCTATCAAAACAATAAAAGAAACTCAAATAATTTCTCCTGTAAATGATAAACCTAAAATATCAAAAAATGAAATTAATAATTTATCTAGGGAATTTTCTGAAAGCAAGAATAAATTAAAATATAAAGAAACAATCATAATTGTTAAAAAAGGACAAACTTTTTCAGGAATTTTAGATATTTTTAATTTTGAAAATAAAATAAAATTTGAAATTATTAATTCTATAAATGAAATATTTGATCTTAGAGAGTTGAATATAATTAAAAAAATTATTATTGAACTAGATTTTAAAACTAATTTAGTAGTTCATTTAAGTTCTGAGATAAATGTTGTTAAAAAAGAATTAGAAACCTTTTCAGAATTTGTATCAAAAGAATATTTAATAACTAATTCTTTATATGGAGATGGAATAAATAATAACATACCAAATAAAATTCTAATAAAATTAATACAGCTATTTAGTTTTGATTTAGATTTTCAAAGAGATATTAGAAAAGATACAAAAGTTTCTATTTCTTATGAAAGAATTTTTACTGAAAATAAATCTGAATATTCTTTTGGAGATATTAAATATGCAAAAATTACAATTAAAAATAATACTTTAGAATATTTTAAATTTCTTACTGACGATGGTTTTGTTGACTACTTTAATAGAGAAGGGAAAAATGTTAAAAAATCTATCCTCAAAACTCCTTTAGATGGGGCAAGACTCTCTTCTAGTTTTGGTATGAGAAAACATCCAATTTCAGGTTATAATAAATTACACAAAGGAATAGATTTTGCAGCTCCTAAAGGAACTCCTGTATATGCTGGTGGGAATGGTATCATAGAGGTGGCAGGTGTGAATGGTGGTTATGGTAAATATATTAGAATACGTCATAATAACGAATACAAAACTGCTTATGCTCACTTAAGTGGTTTTAAAAAGGGAATAAGCAAAGGAGTAAGAGTCAATCAAGGAGAGATAATTGGTTATGTTGGAAGTACTGGAAGATCTACCGGTCCACATTTGCATTATGAAATTATTTATCAAAATAAGCAGATAAATCCATTAACCTTAAAATTACCATCTGGTAAAATTCTAAAAGGGAAAGAATTAGAGAGATTTAAAAATAACTATAAAATGATTTTAGCAAATCATCTAAACAGCTTATTTGAATAATTATTTTGAACTTCTAGTTCTTTTCTTTTTTACTGGCTCAGAGATAAAAGGGATAGATTCTATTGATTGTTCAACATCTTCATCAGTAGTTTTATTCGAATCTAAATTTTCTTCCTCGTTTGATATTTCCTCTTTATCACCTTCAGAAATAAGATTTTCTGGACTAGCATCTTTTGTTTCAATAGAAGTATCTTGATCTTCAAGGTTAATACCCAATTCTTGCATTAAGCGAAAATAATGATCTGTAAATTGATAGTAATACTCAGCTTGGATTCTATCACCTGCACTGAATGTATCTTTAGCTAATTTTAAATATTTATTATATTGTTGAGTAACATTACCCTTGCTCCTACCTTTATTAGAATAATTGTTATTTCTTTTAAAGTTTGGCCTTCTATTAGACTTATAGGTCATACGACCATTTTTCTTGCTATACATAAATTTTTATTTATTTTAATGAAAACTCTTAAATTTAATCTAATTTTTAAATTATGATTTTCTAATTAATAAAACACCTATAACTTTGAATAAACCATAATTCTATCTTTTTTTTGCAAATCTTGAGTTTTTTTATGAAAATTTAACTGAGAAACGCTAAATATTTCTTTGCAATCAATAAATTGCTTAGCTCCAATCTCTAATATCAAGTAAGCATTAACTTTCATTATTGTATTAATTTTATTCGCAAATTCTCTATAAAAATCAAGCCCATCTTCACCACCATCTAATGCAATTAAAGGCTCATAATTTTTAATTTCATATGACGTATTTTCTAATTCTTTTTTAGTTAAATACGGTGGATTAGATACAATTAAATCAAATTTCTCATCAATTAAATCAATTGATATTTTTTTTAATTTGATTTGATTATATAATTTTTTGTTAATAATATTTTTATTTGCAACTAGAATGGCTTCATCTGAAATATCTATTGCCAATATATCAGCATTAACAAATTCTCTAGCTAATGAAATTGCAAGGGCGCCTGAACCAGTTCCAATATCTAAAATTTTAAGATTTGATTGATTGTCTTGTATTAATTTTATACTCTCTTCGACTATAAATTCAGTCTCTGGTCTAGGATCTAAAACAAATTCATTAACGTAAAAATCATCTTTCCAAAAAAATTTTTTATTTATTATTTTTGAAATAGGTTCATTTGCAAGTCTTCTATTTAATGCTTTATGGAATAAATTAACATTAATTTGATCTAAATCGAAATTACTTAAAATAATTTCATGTTTTGAATATTTTGAATAATTTAATAAAATTCTTAAATCAATTTCAGGATTTGGAATTTTTTTTTCTTTTAATTTTTTTAAACTTGAAATGATAAAATCATTCATTGCCTAATTCAGCCAATTTAGTAGTTTCCTCACCAGTAATTAAAGGATTAATTAAATCGTCTAAATTACCTTCAAGTACTTCAGCTAGGTTATATAATGTTAAATTTATTCTATGGTCAGAAACTCTACCTTGTGGAAAATTATAAGTTCTAATTCTTTCTGATCGATCTCCTGATCCAACTTGATTTTTTCTTTCAAGTGATCTTTGTTTATTTTTTTCTTGAATTTCATTATCTAATATTCTTGATCTTAATATTTTAAGAGCTTTAGCTTTGTTTTTATGTTGTGATTTCTCATCTTGTTGAGAAACAACTATACCTGATGGCATATGTGTAATTCTTACTGCACTGTCAGTAGTATTAACAGATTGTCCTCCTGGTCCACTGGATCTAAAAACATCAATTCTCAAATCTTTATCCTCAATATTAATATCTACTTCTTCAGCTTCCGGTAAAACTGCAACAGTAGCAGCTGAAGTATGCACTCTTCCACTGTTTTCAGTACTTGGCACTCTCTGAACCCTGTGAACTCCTGATTCAAATTTCAATTTTGAAAAAACATTGTACCCAGAAATATTACATATGACTTCTTTTATTCCTTTAAGACCAGTCTCAGAAATAGCTAAAATTTCAAACTTCCAATTATTTAAATCTGAAAATTTTTGGTACATAGAAAACAAATCAGCAGCAAATAGAGAGGCCTCATCACCTCCTGTACCTGCTCTAATTTCTAAAATAGAGTTTTTTTTATCATTCTCATCCTTAGGAATAAGAAGTTTCATTAATTTATTTTCAAGCAAAACTATTGATTTCTTTTTTTCTTTTAGTTCAACTTCAGCAAGTTCTTTAATTGAAGGATCTGCATCTTCTATTAAGTTAGTGAGTTCGCTAATTTCACTTTTTTCACCTTTATATTGTTTTATTGTTTCTACAATTGGAGTTAATTCAGCATATTCTTTATTTAATTTTATTAATTTTTCAGTACCTAAATCTGCTTGATTATTAAGGTTACTCTCAATATCTTTAAATTTAGTTTCAATATTATCAAATTGTTTTTCAAAATTGATCATTTTAAATGATCCAAAATATTTTTTAAATCTACAATTATTTGTTTGCCATTTGATAAATTTTTAATAGAAAAATTATTATTTATTTTTTCATTTTCACCAACAATAATTAAATGATTTGCCTTTTTCTCACTAGCTAGAGACAAAGATTTTTTTAAATTATATTTGTAGTTCCAAAATACTGAAAAATTGTTTTTAATTAAAAAATCATAGATTTTAATTGCATGTATTTTAAAACTTGGATCAAGGATTGCTAAATGTATATCTTTCTCATTTTGAAGTATGTCTTTCATTAAAAGCATAATACGCTCAATTCCACCAGCCCATCCAACACCAGGTATATCTTTACCTCCAAGCGTTTTAATAAGACCATCGTATCTTCCACCCCCAATAAGAGTGTCTTGACTACCTAATTCATTGGTTTTAAATTCAAAGACTGTATGACAATAATAGTCTAAGCCGCGAACAAGATTTGGATCTTCAAAAATCGGAATCTCAAGTTCTTTTAAGCATTTTTTAATTTCTTCATAAATATTTAAGTCTGTTTTAGATATTAATTCAATAAGCTTTGGAGATTTTTTAATAATTTCTTCATCTTCAATATTTTTGGAGTCTAAAATTCTAAGTGGATTTGAATTTATTTTATCTATACTTTCCTTTGATAATAATTTTTGGTTATCTTTAAAAAACTTTGATAATAACTTTTTATACTCACTTAAATTTTCTCTAGCTCCCAAAGAATTTATATGCAAATTAATATTACTACCTGGAATTAATTTTTTTAACAGCGTATTTGCCAAACATAT
>CABXJB010000011.1 GCA_902512415.1 uncultured Alphaproteobacteria bacterium | reverse complement strand
AACAATCCTATAATATGTCATTTTGCTAATATTGAAGAAATTGAAAAAAATTTTATTTTAAAAGAAAAAGATTATGAATTAGCAAATGCATTTTGGCCTGGTCCACTAACACTGATTTTAGAAAAAAATAAAAATTCCAAAATAGTATCTTCAGTTTCAAATAATCAAAACTTTGTTGGGTGTAGAATTCCAAATAATGAAATTGCTTTATCTCTTTTATCAAAATTAAATTTTCCGATTGCTGCTCCAAGTGCTAATATTGCAACCAAAACTTCAGTAACATCAATAAGTAACTTAGATGATAATTTAAAAGAAATATTTTACATAGATGGAGGTGCATCAGTATTAGGATTAGAATCAACTGTAATTCAAACTACTGATTCTGGATGCAAAATTTTAAGATTAGGAAGTCTTACAATAGAAGAAATAAAAAATAAATTTTCTGATTACATTATTGATATAGAAGATTCTAAGATCGCTCCTGGTAATCAATTAAAACACTATTCACCCAATAAACCAATCAGAATAAATGTAGAATCAGTTAAAAAAAATGAAGTTTTATTAAATTTTGGTAAAAATAAATTGATTTCAAATATAAAAAATTTAAATTTAAGTCTTGATGAAAATTTATTTGAAGCAAGTCATAACTTTTATAATTATCTAAATCTTTTAGATATGACTAAATGTATTGGTATCGCTGTAGCACCTATACCTGATTATGGATTAGGTAAAACTATAAATGATAGATTAAAAAGAGCTTCGTACATAGATAAAAAATAAATTATTTAATAAAATTTTTAAACCTAAATAAAATTTTTGATTATTAAATTAACTATTTAGATAATCTCTAATTTTGTAATATAATATTGCACTGGAGTATATTGGCCTTCTTAATAAACTTCCAAATGGAATGGACATATGGTTTATGTCACTGAAGAACTTAAACCTATCACTGTCTCCATTTATATGTTCTGCTATTAATTTACCTGCTAAAACACTTAAAGCTAAACCATGACCTGAGTAACCAAAGGCATAAATTAATTTATTATTCATAATTGAACCAAAGTGAGGGAGCCTGTTAACAGTTATGGCTAAAGTTCCGCCCCATGAATAATCTATTTTATATTTTTTAAGTTGAGGGAATACTTTAATCATTCTTTTTGTAACAAATGATTCTGAGTCTTTAGCAAATCTGGAAGTAAAAGTTTCCCCTCCTCCAAATATCATTCTCCAATCTTCAGAAAATCTATAATAATCAATTATGAATCTAGTATCACAAACAGCATAATTATTACGAATAATTTCTTTTGCTTTTTTTTCTCCTAAAGGTTCTGTGGCAACAATATAATTATTGATTGGTATAAACTTATTCTTTTGAGATCTTAAAAGAGAATCTAAATAACCATTACACGCTACTACAACTTTGTTTGCTTTTATTATTCCTTTTTTAGTAATTACCTCAACCCTATCATTTTTTTCATAAAATTTTAAAGCAGGATTATTTTCAAAAATTTTTACATTTTTGTTAATTAGTTTAGCTAAACTAATGGTTAATTTTAATGGATTTAAATGATAACTACCTGAATTAAGCATTCCTGCTAAGTAAATATCTGAATCTATTTCGTACTTTATTTCACTTTTATTAAAAAACTTATATCCCTCAAACTGATAATTTTTTGACATATGTTCTATTTCAAACTTATACTCATCAATATCTTTCTCAAAACATGCAGTAGACATAACGCCATTAACAAGATGGCAATCAATATTATTTTCTTTTATTAAAGACTTTACATCAGCAACTGATTCAATTCCTAAGTTCCATAATTCTTTAGCGTGGCTTAGACCTAACATTTTTTCAACTGTATATTGATCTTTTCTCATACCAATACCGAGTTGACCTCCATTTCTCCCAGATGCACCCCAACCTATTTTTCTAGCTTCACATAAAGCTACAGAGTATCCCTTTTTAATTAAATTAAGAGCGCTTGATATTCCGGTTAAACCTCCACCAATTACGCAAACATCGACATCAATATCTGTATTTAATTCATCTTTAGAATTTAGATTTTCAATAGAACTCCTATAAAAACTAATTTTCTCATTATCATGTTGTTCATAGGTTTGATATTTGTTAAACATAAAAAATATATATGTCTTTATCTAATTTATTCCTCTAAACAAGAATAAGTCTAATTTAACAATCCCAATGAAAGAAAATTTTGAAAAATGGCTAAATGATCACTCAATTACTGAGGTAGAATGTCTTGTTCCAGATTTAGGAGGAATTGCGAGAGGAAAAATTTTACCTACTAAAAAATTTATCCAAGGTTTAGAAAATGATAGTCACAGACTGCCTCAATCAGTCTTTATTCAAACAATTTCAGGCGGATATGCAACCGAAGATGAAGAGTTACCTATAGATGTATACAATCCAACTGATATTGATGTGATTTTACGTCCAGACTTAAATACTATTAGAAATGTTCCTTGGTATGAAGATCCAACTGCCCAAGTAATTTGTGATGCTGTTAATCTCAATGGAACTAATGTTATAAACTCAAGTAGAACAGTTCTTAAAAAGGTATTAAAACTTTTTGATGAACTCGGATATCAGCCAATAGTATCTCCTGAAGTAGAATTTTATTTAGTTAAACCTAATCCAGATTCTGATTATCCACTGGAAGTACCTTTGGGTCAATCTGGAAGAGTAGAAACAGGTAAACAAGCTTTTGGTATTGATGCTGTTAATGAATTCGATAATTTATTTGAGGATGTATATAATTTTTGTGAACAACAAAATATTGAAATAGATACAATTAATCACGAAAGTGGTTCAGCACAAATGGAAATTAATTTTCAACATGGTGATCCGTTAGAATTAGCTGATCAAGTTTTTTTATTTAAAAGAACATTGAGGCAAGCTGCATTAAAACATAAACTATATGCAACTTTTATGGCCAAACCGATGGAAAATCAGCCTGGCAGTTCTTTACATTTACATCAGTCATTAATTAAAAAGAAAAGCAAAAAAAACGTTTTTTTTAGTAAAACTAGTACAATTTCAAATGTTATGAAGAATTATATAGGAGGACTGCAAACCTATACGCCAAAATTAATGCCTATTCATGCTCCAAATATAAATTCTTATAGAAGACTATTTGCAACTTGGGATGCTCCAAAAAATACTTATTGGGGCTTAGGTAATAGATCTTGTGGTTTTAGAATACCTTCAAATGAGGAACATAGTATGAGAATAGAGAACAGAATATCTGGATCCGACACTAATCCATATCTTGTTTTTGCTGCAAATTTAGCAGCAGGTTATTTAGGAATTAAAAACAAATTAAAACCGACTCCCGAAATGAAAAAAAGTGTATTTGGTAAAGATAAAAGCATGCTACCTAAAAATGTTGAAGAGGCCATTTCTTTATTTGAAAATGATGACCAAATTAATGAAGTTTTTAATCAAAAATTTGTAAGAACTATAGCAGCCATTAGAAGAGTAGAAAATCAAGCTTACCTTAAAGTAATTAGCTCATGGGAAAGAGAGTATCTTCTTCTTAATGTTTAGGTAATACTATTTGCTAAATGCCTCAAATACCAAGATTTAAATTTTTCTAAACCCTTTTCCATTTTAGATAAAGGTCCTGGTTGATATTTTTTTGATAGTACACCCTTTTGATTATCTTCAATTATTCTTTTATCAGCTATTGTAGTAACATCCCACATCCATTTCATTTCTTCAAGATTGTAATCTTTTCCTTCTTCTGCATCCTTGTGAACTAACCACATTAGCTCTACTTGTGTATATAAAGGAGAGATTGGAATAAACGTAAATAAAGTAGCAAAATCATTACACATTAAGAGACTATTAAATGGGGAAGTGCCAACAGAAGTATAGCCACAATCGTAATCTTTAAATTGACCCATTAGTTTTGACAATGGTTTTCCTGATTTAGTTTCTGTATACATGCCTTCTTTTAATGGAGTTCTTTCGGCACTTCTTGAATAATCATTAAATTCTGCCTCAGAATATTCACCTGTCAGATGACCCATTTTTTCAACTTTTTTATTCCAACTTTTTAAAATATTATCAAATTTCTCTGATGCAGGTCCTGTGTTACTGCCAGCACCATATGCAATAATATAGTCCTTATCATGTACTTGACAATATTCAGGGTGAGATGGTTGGCAATGATAGCACTCATGAAAATTATCAAGAGTAAGTTTCCAGTTTCCTTCTGTTGGATAATATTGCCTGTGAGCTATTTTTGCATCTGATAACCCATGAAATTCAATAAATTTTTTTGTTGGAGCAATAAATTCTTCAAAATCATTAGGAACTTCAGATAAATTAATAAAAATTAAACCTTGAAATATTTTAGAATTACATTTGTGTAAATACCAGTCATTTTTATTAAAATCTTTGTCCATGAGTCTTGCGCCTTTTAACGACCCATCTAAATTATATGTCCATGCATGATAAGGGCATATTAGAACTTTTGAATTCCCTTCATTTTCTAGACAAATGTGGGAACCACGATGACGACATACATTATAATGGGCATGAACTGAATTATCTTTATCTCTAACAATAATTATAGATTCCTTACCTATGTTAAAAAGGAAATAATCACCATAATTTGGTATTCTTGAGATATGACCAACAAAAACCCATTGTTTTGAAAATATATTTTTTACATCAAGATCAAAAATATTTTGACTAACATAGAATTCCTGATCGAGTGAATAATTACTTTTTTGTCTACTAATTAATTTTTTTAAATCAGAATTATTCATATATATTATATAATATTGATTGAATAAGCATTCAATGAAATTTATATTATCTTATGCCTAATCTCTATCACAATGATATTTATCAATTTGAAAAACCAGTAAAAAGTTACTGGGAATCCACTGTTAACGATAAAAACAAATACAAAACATTAGATAAGGAACTTAATGCAAATGTGGTTATCATTGGCGGGGGATATACAGGACTTTCATGCGCTTTATCTTTAGCAAAAAAATATAATGAAGACGTCATCTTGCTTGAAGCTGGGCATATAGGTTGGGGGTCATCAGGTAGAAATGCTGGCTTTTGCTGCATACCACCTGCAAAAATGTCTGTAAAAAAAATGTTTAAAAAATATGGCAGAAAAGAAACACAAAAATTTTTTAAAAACACTATTGAAGGTTCTAATTTTACGAAAAATATTATTAAAGAATTTAATATTGATTGCGACTTAACAGGAGATAGCAATTATGAAGTTGCCCCTCATCCAAGTTATTTTGAAGGAATTAAAGAAGAAGCTGAAACATACAAAAAAGAATTTGGAATAGAAACAGAAGTATTTTCTAAAGAAGAATTTAATGAAATTGGTCATGGAGGCAATGAGCAATTTGGAGCGATGTCTTATAAGCCCGGTTTTGCTATTAATCCATTAAAGTTTTTATTAGGTTTAGCAAATGCAGCAAATGCAGCGGGAGTAAAAATTTATCAGAAGAGCAAAGTAACAAAAATTGAAAAAACAAATGGTAAATATAAAATAGTTTCAAATGGAAATATAATTAATGCAAATAAAATAGTAATGGCAACTAATGGTTTTTATAAAGATGATATATTTCCTAAGCTAAACAATATAATTTTACCTGTAATATCAAATATAATTATTACTCGACCGTTAACGGATGATGAAATTAAGTCTCATAATTTTATAACTAATAATCCAGTTTTGAATATTAGAAATCTTTTATTTTATTACAGATTATTAAAGGATAAGAGATTTATATTTGGAGCAAGAGGAGATTTAATTGGTAGTGAAAAATCTTCATTAGAAAAATCAAAACATATGGAGCGTCAAATGAAAAATGTATTTCCTAACTGGAAAGATGTAAATATAGATTTTCATTGGAGAGGTTTGGTTGCTGTTACAACTAAATTTTCACCATCAATAGGAAAACTTGATGATGATGAAATATATTATAGTTTTGGTTATCAAGCAAACGGAGTTAACACTGCCCCATGGTCAGGTAATGAGTTAGCAAAATTAATTACTTCAAATAGCAAAGATTTAAATATATCTAAATTTTACAAAGGATTACCTTCAAAATTTCCTTTTCCAAAACTGAGGTTATTGTATCTTAGATTATATTTAATATATTATTCCTTAATAGATAAGTAATGAAAGTTCCAGGTAGATTTGAAGAACATGAATGTACTTTTATTACATGGCCTTGTTTTACAGATTTAGAGATTAATTGCCTTGAAAAAGAAATAGTTGCGTTTGCAAAAAAACTGTCAAATTATGAAAAAATTGTAATTATTTCAGATCCTTCAAATTTTACAAAGGCAAAACTACATTGTAATGAAATTGCCTCAATATTTCCAATCTCCACTGACTGGTCGTGGATAAGAGATAATGGACCTATATTTGTTAAAAAAACAGATGAGATTATTGAAGCTATTCATTTCAATTTTAATGCGTGGGGAGAAAAATATTCTCCTTGTAATTCTGTTAAAGAAATGCCCAGATTACTTCTTGAAAAAATTAAAATTAAAAGACATTTTTCCAATTTAATTCTTGAAGGTGGAGGAGTAACTTTTGATGGCAACGGAACAATGGTTACCACCGAACAAATGCTATTGAATAAGAATAGAAATGCTAATTACACAAAAAAAGATATAGAAAATGAAGTGAAAAAATTATTAGGAATAGAAAAAGTAATTTGGTTAAAAAAAGGCTTGTTTGAGGATAAGGGCACTGATGGTCATGTAGATTGTGTTGCAGAATATTTAGCTCCAGGAAAGATATTAATACAAACTATTTATGATAAGAGTAATCCAAATTATGAAATCTTAAAAGAAAATTATAATATTATTAAAAATGAAACTGATGCATCTGGAAATAAATTAGATATAATTGAAATGCCTTATCTTCCCTACTTTTCTCAAAAATATAAAAATAATATATATGTTTCACCTTATACAAATTATTATGTGGCAAATCGTGTAGTAATGGTTCCTGAAGTAGACATAACTTTAGATCAAAAAGCTTATAAAATAATTGAACAAATTTACCCTGAAAGAGAAATTTGTCCTGTTCAAGCTTTCTATCAAGCAATTGGTGGAGGTGGTCCAGGCTGTATTACTCAACAATTACCTAAAGGAAATAATGCAAAAATTTAATTTTTATTTTATTTTATATTTATTAAGTTGTTCTGATAATTTAAATAATAAGGGTAAGAAAGGTGATTTCTCTTTTAGAAAATACTCTTCTTGTAAAATGTCAAATGATTAAATGAATACACCTAAAGAAAAAAAATATTATATGCCAGCTGAATGGTATCCACATAAATGTTGTTGGATGCAGTGGCCATATAATAATCCAAACCATGATGGATATGATGCTGTTCCATCTTGGTCTCATTTTGATTTTGAAAAAGGAAGATTAGCTTGGGCAAATGTTGCAAACTCTATCATAAAATTTGAACACGTTAAGATGATAGTTCATCCAGATGAAATGAGAGAAGCAAAAAAATTGTTAGATTCTAAAATTGAAATAATCGAACTTAAAATTGATGACTGTTGGGCTAGAGATAGTGGAGCAACTTTTTTATTAAATGATAAAAACAAACTTGGAGGAATTGATTGGGAGTTCAATGGTTGGGGAAAATTTAAACCATTTGATTCTGATAATAAAGTTGCTAAATTTATGATAGAAAATTCTTCAGCTGATTATTTTAAGAATCAAATGATTTTAGAAGGAGGATCTATTCATGTAGATGGTGAAGGTACTTTGTTAACTACAGAACAATGCTTACTAAATAAAAATAGAAATCCCAAATTATCTAAAAAAGAAATAGAAAAAAACTTAAAAGAATATTTAAATATAAATAAAATAATTTGGCTTAAAAATGGTACTGATGAAGGGACAGATGGCCATGTAGATAATATTGCTTGTTTTGTGAAACCGGGAACAGTATTGGCACTGTCTTGCAAAGATAAAAATGATCCTTTTTATGAAAAAATGCATGAAAATTTGGAAATATTAAAATCCACGACTGATAGTAAAGGTAGAGAATTAAATATTATAGAATTAGAAATGTCTTATAAAAGATTAATACCTAATGATGATGAGCCAAGTTCTTATATTAATTTTTATATAGCAAATAAAGGTATAGTAATGCCTAGTTTTGAAGATGAAAAAGCTGATTATAACGCAAAAACTATTGTGCAATCGATCTTTCCTGATAGAAAAATTATTACTATCAATGGTATTGATATATCAATGGGTGGGGGTAATGTACATTGCATTACCCAGCAACAACCAATGAGTGCATAAATGAATATATTTCCTAAATCAAAAAAACATTGTGATAAAGCTAATGAAACTTACATATAACATATGTCAGTTGCCATTAAATTATCTTCAGGTCTTTTTTTACCTGCTTTGATGGAATTCATATATTCTCTTTTTCCAGTCTTCTTTGAAAAAGGTGCAAGTAGCAAGAAAATCAAACTATATAATTATCTAGAAAAAAAAAGGATTGATCATGAAAATTAAAGTAGCTGCTACACAAATGACTTGCAGTTGGGAAACAGAAGAAAATATTTATAAAGCAACTAACTTAATTAAACAAGCAGCTGATAAAGGAGCAAATATTATATTACTTCAAGAACTATTTCAAACTCCTTATTTTTGCATCCAATATGATGAGGATATTTTTAAGTTAGCTCAAAGTTTTGAAAATAATAAAATATTAAAACAAATGTCAGAATTAGCAAATAAATTAAACGTTGTACTTCCAATTAGTTTTTTTGAAAAAGATAATAATGCATATTTTAATTCTATAGCTGTCATTAATGCTGATGGTAATATTCTTGGTAAATATAGAAAATCACATATTCCTGATGGGCCTGGATATTTAGAAAAATATTATTTTAATCCTGGTAACACAGGGTTTAAAGTTTGGGACACAAATTTTGGAAAAATTGGTATTGGAATTTGTTGGGATCAATGGTTTCCTGAAGCTGCAAGAATAATGGCCTTAAAAGGTGCGGAAATATTATTTTACCCTACTGCAATTGGCGATGAATTAATGAGTGAATACGATAGCTCTGGGGCTTGGCAAAGAGTAATGCAAGGTCATGCTGCGGCCAATATTATGCCTGTTGTCGCATCTAATCGTATTGGTTCAGAATCGGTAAAAGGTCAAGTTAATGGTTTTTATGGAAAATCTTTTATTTGTGATCGAGCAGGTAAAATTATTAGCGAAGCATCAAAAGATAAAGAAGAAATTATTTTAGCAGATATTGATACTGAAGAGGATCATCTTTTTAGAAGGAATTGGGGACTTTTTAGAGATAGAAGGACAGATTTGTATAAAGAGATACTAACTCTTGAAGGTAAAATTAAAGATTAAGATACCACCTATATTCAATATCAGAAATTTCAGAACGAAAAGATTCGATTTCCTTTCTTTTTAAATCAGAATACATTGTAACGTATTCTTTTGAATAATAATCAATACATAATTTTGATTCTTCAAATAATTGAATAGCCTTTTCAATAGATTTGGGCATTTTAGGATCAGGGTCAGTGCAAGCATTATCAATTCTAAATTTTGTAGGATTTATTTTATTAATAAGACCATAATGAATTCCAGATAAGATGGCTGAAAGAACTAAATAAGAATTAGCTTCAGCTCCCGCTACCCTATGCTCAATCCTTTTAGATTTTTCATCACTTCTTGGTATTCTAAAAGCCACTGATCTATTATTAGGACCCCACGAATTGTTTACAGGAACAAATTGATCGGGCTCAAAACGTCTATAAGAATTTACATTAGAAGCAAAAATTAAAAAATTATCGTATAATGTTTTTTGTAAACCACCAATTGCATAATGTAATTGTTCACTTCCCTCTTCTTTAGGTCCAGAAAAAATATTTTGATTTTTTTCATCAAACAAACTTATATGAACATGCATACCACTGCCTGTTTGCTCAATAAAAGGTTTAGAAATAAAACTTGCTTCATAATCATGCTTAATTGCAGTTTCTTTTATAACTCTTCTTAGTAACGCTGAATCATCAGCTGCTTTAAGAATATCATTGGTGTGATTTAAATTTATTTCAAATTGTCCAGGAGCAAACTCTGATGAAGCAGTTGATGCAGGAATATTTTGTATTTTACAAAATTCATTAACATCTTCTAAAAAATCATAAAATTCATCTAATTCTCTCATTCCATAAACTTGAGTCCCTTCACTTTGTTTATTAGTTTCATTTGATATTGCTGGTTCTGGTTTTTCAGAAATATTTTTTCTTTTTTTAAAAAGATAAAACTCTAATTCAAAAGCAACCTTAAATTGTAAATCTAAATCTTCAATTCTATCTAAAACTCTAGCTAGTACATTTCTTGGATCTATTATAGAGCTGTAACGTGAGTCATCTTGAATTGTAATTAAAACTTGTCCTAATGGATCCTTATGCCATGGCATTTTTTTTAAAGTTCCAGCTACAGGAAAATAAGTTGCATCTGGATCTCCATCAGTAAAACCTCTTCCTGCTGCATCAGGACAATATCCCGTAACATCTAATAAAAAAGTTGAATAACAAAATTGAATTCCTGACTTAAATAGTTTTGCAGCGTCGTTAATAGGTAATCTTTTGCCTCTAATAACACCAGATAAATCACTTAAAATAGCATCTATATATTTAATTTCAGGATTTTTTTCTTTAAAAGAATTAAATTCATCAGCTGTAGCAATTAAAACTTTGCTATTTTTAAAAGTCATATAAATTTATATGAAAAAAATAATTGAATGTCTATTTAATTAAATTAAAGTAATATCTATGGATCTACATTATATATCAGCTGTTTAATCAATAAGAAAATTTAAAGATAAGTCATTATCTCCTATTGACCAACACGCCCATACGTGTACAATTTTTCTAAATTTAATAAAAAAAAGGATTAATAACTATGCCGAAATACTATGAAACAAAAAATTTTTTAGTAAAAGCTTTAGGGGCAGCAATATTGATGGTTTTTATAACCGGATTATTTACCACATCAAAGGTTTTTGCTGATGAGCCTGGAAGTGTTTTTCTATGGGGCGGATATGATGATGATGGACTATTTGGATCTTATGTAGAAGAACATGGATCTCCTGAATACTCAACATTTGGAGATGCTGAAGAAGGGTTACAAAAATTAAAAGCTGGTTTTGAAGTCGATTTAGCTTGGCCATGTCAAGGTGAAATAGCTCGATGGGTGAGAGCTGGAGTACTTCAACCATTAGACACTTCCCGTATAGATAACTGGAATGATATGTTCCCTGAAATTAGAGACCTACCAAGTGGTCAGGTTAATGGAGAGCACTATTTTGCACCAGTTGATTGGGGTGATACAACCTTATTTTATATGTCTGATCGAATTCCATGGATGAACGCTGACAATGAAAGTTTTGATCTAATGGAAGATCCAAGAGTGAAAGGTAAAGTTGGTATACTAGACTCAGCTGCTGACTCATTATTTTTAATGATGCATCATCTTGGAATTGATATCAGAGAAAAAGATCAATTAACTAAAGCTGCTATTGATAAAGGCATTAATAAGTTTCGTGAAATGAGAGATAACGGACAAATACGTGCGTTCTTCGGAGATACTTCCTCAATGATAGAGGCGCTAGGTAACGAAGAAATAGACGTAGCTCTTGGATGGAACGAAATTGCATGGAATGCTGGAGCAAAAATGATGCAGCCTGCTAATGGAACAATGACGTGGGCTTGTGGGCTTGCAATTGTTAAAGGTGCAGACCTTGATAAAGCATATGCAATGATTAATGGAGCTACTAGTGCTGAAACTTCAGCTTACTTACTAAGTGAGTGGGGTTATGGTCATTCAAATAGAAAAGGCTTTAGCACAATCACTGCTGATGAATTAGCTGAGCGTGGAGTCGCATCGAATCCTGAGGAACACCTTTCAAATGGAATGTTCTCAGTCATGCCTTCAGACGAAGTAACTGACTACATGGAAGCTCAATGGGCTGAAATGGTTGCTGGCGGTTGATCAGAGATTAATTTATCTCAAAATAGCCTGTTCTCTTTTAGAGGACAGGCTATTTTTTATTCAATAAAGAAATATCTTCTAAACTCATACTTATAAAGCATTCGTTATTCTCAAAAGACTGATTGTCAAAATGTTGAGAAGAAACAGTGATTATCTTATCTATTCCTTTAGCTTCAACATAAAATCTTGTCATTTCTCCTAAATATGAAGTCTGACAAATCTTAGCATCAAGACAAATATCCCAGTCAGATTTTACTTTAGCGATCATCATTGATTCTGGGCGAACACTACAAACAACATCTGAAGAATTTGCAGCGATATTTAAATTATTTTTAATTTTAAATTCTCCCAATCCTTCGATTGAAACATTGATGAATTCTCCATCACTTGATTTAGTCTCAGCTTTAAGAAAATTCGTTTCACCAATAAAATCACTTACAAATATATTTTCTGGATTCTTATAAAGTTCATTGGGTTCTGATAATTGTTGAATTTTTCCATCGTTCATAACCGCAACTCTATCTGACATACTTATGGCTTCTTGTTGGTCATGAGTAACGAATACAAAAGTAATTCCGATATTTTTTTGAAGAGTTCTTAATTCTAATTGCATTTCATCTCTTAATTTTTTATCTAAAGCACCTAGAGGTTCATCTAATAATAGAACTTTTGGTTGCCTTACTAAAGCTCTTGCAAGAGCGACACGTTGCCTTTGACCGCCAGATAGTTGATTACTAAATCTCTCCTCATACCCCTCAAGCTTAACTAATGAGAGAACACCTTTAACTCGTTTATCTATCTCATCATTACTTAAACCAAGTTTTCTTAGTCCAAATTGAATATTTTTTTCTACATTAAGATGTGGAAAAATTGCATAGTTTTGAAAAACCATATTTGTAGGTCTTTTGTCTGGAGGTAATGCAGTAATATCTGTCCCATCAATTAATAGATTACCAGAAGTAGGGTATTCAAATCCTGCCAATAGCCTCAACAATGTTGTCTTACCGCATCCAGAAGGTCCTAAAAGTGAAAAAAATTCACCTTCTTTAATCTCAAATGAAACATCGTTAACTGCTTTTACATCTTCAAAGTGTTTTGAAATATTATTGATCTCTATAAATGAATTGTTCATAATTTTTTATAATTTTATAGCTATATCTTTCTTTACTTTCCCTTGTCCAACATTTCTTAACCAGAATGCTAACAAAACAATAAAAGTAGTAAACACAATAATTACTGCTCCCAAAGCCAATACATGAGGTAACTTCTGAACAAATCTCATTTGGCCCCACATATACATAGGTAACGTTGCGTCACTTCCAGTTAAAAAGAATGCAAGAATAAATTCATCAAAAGAAATAATGAAACTGAGAAGAAGAGCTGCAACTATTCCAGGCAAATACAATGGAAATGACACTCTAAAAAATGTGCCCCACGCATTCTCTCCTAAATCTCTAGAGGCCTCTTCAAGTGAAAAATCAAAACCTTCAATACGGGCTATAAGTATTAACATTGCAAAAGGTGTGCAAAATAAAGTGTGGCCAATTGTGACTGGAACGAGCCCCAATTTAAATCCAAGATTGACCCAAATTACAAGTATAGCTACAGCCAAGATAATTTCAGGTATCAAAAATGGCATCATAATAGCTCCATAAGAAACCTTTTCCCCTCTAAATGTATATCGAGCAAATGCCTTCGCTGCAAAAAGTGCAAATGTTGTACTAACGACACTCGCAACTACTCCTACTTTTATACTCGCCCATAGAGCTTTATGTAGATTTCTTTTTGACCACATCTCTTCATAGTGCTCCGTTGTAAATCCAGCGAGAGGGAATGACATATAGTTTGCATCGTTAAAACTAAATATAGGTAAGAATAAAACCGGTACATACAAAAACCCAAAATAAAGAAGGGTATAAATCAGTAATGTACTATTTTTTTCGTTCATTTTTAAGTTAGCCTTTGTGTAAGTCTTTTTGTTACATTCGAAACAATTATTGTTATGAGCACAACAGTTGTTAGCATAATTGTAGCTGATGCAGCACCCATAGGAATATTATTTATTTTCCCAAAGTAAGCCTGGATCATATTCGAAAGCATACGACCATCAATTCCTCCAAGTAAGGCAGGGGTCACATAATCACCTACTGTTGGAATGAATATGATTAATATTGCACCTATTACGCCAGGTAACGATAATGGAAATGTAATTTTCCAAAACACTTCAAATCTAGAGAGCCCAAGATCTCTTCCAGCTTCAATTAAAGAAAAGTCAATCTTTTCTAACGAAACATATAAAGGTAGTAGAGCAAATGCTGCCCATGCGTGAGTAAGAGTAATAACTACTGCGGTCTCTGAATACATAAGAAATGTAAGAGGTTCGCTAAGAATTCCAGCATTAATCAATGAAGAGTTTATCACTCCTTTTGTTCCAAGAATAATCTTCCAAGAAAATACCCTTAATAAATAAGATGTCCAAAAAGGCAAAGTGAGCAAAACAAGCCACAGCATTTTGTTTTTTTTGACATAAAAAGCGATGTAATAGCAAACTGGGTATGCCGTGATAAGAGTAATTAGAGTTACGAGAAATGATATTTTAATTGACTTTATGAGAAGTGTAACCAGCAAATTTTTTTGAAAGAAATCAATATATCTTTGAAATGTAAAAGTATAATCAATCTCCATCATGCTAACTTGAGTAAACATACTAAAGCTCAACATTAGTGCCATTGGCACGACCATAGCTAGAATAACTAAAATTAAAGCTGGTGATAATAAAGTATAGGCTTTCACATTATCATATTTTGAGTAAATTTTTCTCCAAAAACCTATCATAATTTTTTCCAGCTCCCTATTTATTCAATTAAAGATTTCAAACCTCTCTTATAAAGAGAATTTGCAATTATTATTCTATGAATTTCACTCGTCCCTTCCCAAATACGATCTACTCGTAGCTCCCTATAGTATCTTTCAGCAACATTTTCTCTCATATAACCCCTACCTCCAAAAATTTGGACAGCCCTATCTGCTATTCTATTAGCCATTTCAGATGCCATTAACTTAATCATAGAACATTTTCCATGTAAAATTTTAACATCTTGTTTAGCATCATGTGCTTTGCAAATTTCATAAAGCATTAATCTGGTAGAAGTTAATTCATTCACACTATCTGCTAACATGAATTGTATTGCTTGATAATTAGATATTTTTTCTCCAAAAGATTCTCTTTTTTTTGCAAAATCTGTTACTTCATCAATCAATCTTTCTGCTGCTCCACAACATCTTGCTGCTATACCTAACCTTTCATGTCTAAACCATGAATGTGTATAATCCATACCTATACCTTCATTTCCAATTATATTTTTTTCAGATATCGAAACATTATTGAATCTGTAAATGCCATGGTGATGAGCATAAGTATGACTGAACTGAGGTGTATCGACTAATTGAATTCCTGCTTCTTCTTTATCTAGAATAAATAGTGAATGCTTATCTTTATTTGATCCTGATTTAATTCTTGCTTGTAGAAAGAAAAAATCTGCTAAGTTCGCACTAGTTACATACCATTTTTCACCATTTATTATGTATTTATCTTCTTTTTTCTCAGCAGTAGTTTCAATAGATCCTTCTACATCAGATCCAGCTCCTTTTTCAGTAATTGCATAACATTCTTTTTTAGTGCCTTTTAAAAGTGGTTTTAAATAATTTTCTTTTTGGAAATCATTAAAATTCACTTCCATCCAATCTTGAGCTTCAGAAAAACACCAGCAAAGCGCATTAGTGACACGACCTAGTTGTTCCCAAATAATCATTTGTTCGAACATGCTTAAACCTAAACCTCCACTTCCTTTTGATATACCCATGCCAGGTAATCCTAAAGAAATTGCAATATCACGATGCTTTTTTTCTATATCTTTTGGCAATTCACCATTATTTTTTTCTGCATGAACCTCCCAAGGTATAAGTTCTTCATTAACAAATTTTCTTATTTTTTTTTGCCATTCAAGAGCCTTTGGGGTCATTCCACTATACATAATTATATTATTCTCTTAAATTGTTTTGGGAAATTTGATTTAATAAATTCAAAACAAATTTTCTTAGCTTGTATCCTGTTAAAAGTATCAGGATCTTCTAGTTGGTCCAACCACAAGCCCATAATTAATGCTTGGAATCCTTTGGCTATGTTCTTTTTAGATAATTTAATATTCTCTTTTTTTATTAATTCTGCAAATATATTTTCTGTTATAGATTGATAATATAAATCACGTTCTTTACAAATTTGATGATAAGCAGGTTTGTATTTAATTTCACTAAAAAATGTAAACCATACTGCTATTTTCTCTCTAGTGCATATTTTTTTACTAAAGTCATTTTCAATAATACCTATTAATTTTCTTCTTGGATCATTTTCAGTTTTTAAAATACTTTTTTGAAAAGAATGAAGATATTCATTAGAAATAAATCTTAGTGTTTCAATAAGTAAAAATTCTTTATTTTTAAAATGAAAATTTACAATCCCCTGAGACAAACCTGCTCCCTGAGATACATCGTGCATAGTTAATTCATTAATTCCTTTTTTTGATAAATTTTTAATAGTTGAAGAAATTAATTTTAAATTACTATTTTTTTTATTTTCAGATCTAAGATTTCTTTGTTTCATATTGTTAAAAAATTATGATAGTTTTTCATAAAATGCTTGATTTTACAAGAAATTTGGTTGAATGCTCATTCAAAGAAATATAAAAAATGCCATGAACAAAACAAATTATGATGTAGCTATAATTGGAGGCGGTCACAACGGACTTACAACTGCTTGCTATTTAGCAAAGGCGGGACTCAAAGTAGTTATTGTAGAAAGACATGAATACGTTGGTGGAGCAGCTGTTAGCAGAGAGCTACATCCAGGATGGACATATTCTAATTGCTCCTATGTCTGTAGTTTATTAAGACCTGAAATATTTAGAGACTTAGAATTAGCTAAACATGGCCTTCAAATCATCCCATATGAAGGAAGTGCGAGCATGCTTGATGATGGTAGATTTTATGCCCATTATCAAGATCATGATTTGACCTATCGATCTATTGCTCAATTTTCAAAAAAAGATGCAGAAGCATATGATAGGTTTGGAAAAGATGTAATGAGACAATGTAAAATTATAAAACCTCTTTTAAAAATAACTCCTCCAGATCCAACTTCATTTGCCCCTAAGGATATAATGGGACTTTTTGAGTTTGCAAAATACTTTGCTGCTAAAGATGAATTAGGAGGTTTAGGAGAAAAAGAAATATATGACACTATTAGATTCTGGACAATGAGTGTAAGAGATTATCTCGAAGAATATTTTGAATCAGATATTGTTAAAGTGCACTTAGCTGGCTCTGCTATAATAGGGACTGCACTAGGACCATATTCCCCTGGATCAGCTTATGTATTACTTCATCATTATATGGGGGAAGTTGATGGTACTGTTGGGGCCTGGGGTTATGCAAGAGGAGGAATGGGTTCAATCACAAAAGCTATGGCTTCATCATTTAAAGCTAATAATGGAAAAATTATAGCTGGCTCACCAGTAACAAAAATTCTTATAAAGAATAATAAAAGTTATGGACTAGTTTTAGAAAATGGAGATGAAATTTATGCTAACAAAATAGTTTCAAATCTTGATGTAAAAAGAACATTTTTAAAAGTAGTAGAAGAAAAAGAGCTACCTGGAGATTTTTATAAAGCTGTAAAAAATTTTAAAATTAGAGGTTCTTCTGGAAAATTAAATATTGCTCTCGATGATCTACCTATTTGGAAAAGTATTCCAGTTGGAGACCCTGCTGGAACAGGCGATCTACACATAACTCAATGTATAGAAGAGATGGAAGGAGCTTATGACGATTGGAAAGATGGTAAGTGGTCTAAGTTTCCTTATGTTGATATGTGTATTCCAAGTATCAATGATCCAACAATGGCACCTCAAGGAAAGCACTATATGTCGGTTTTTGTTCAGTATGTTCCTTACAACTTAGCAGATGGTGGTTGGACAGAAGAGAAACGTCTTGAATTTGGGAAACATGTCATGGGTAGAATTGGATCTTACTCAAAAAATTTTAATGATATTATCAATCATGCTGAAATAAGAACACCTAAAGAAATAGAAGCAGAAGTTGGTTTAACTGAAGGCAATATATTTCAGGGAGAATTAACTATGGATCAGCTAATGTTTAACAGACCTGTACCTGGTTATGCTCAATATAAAACTCCAATAAAAAATCTATATATGTGTGGCTCTAGTACACATCCTGGAGGAGGAGTAATGGGAGCTCCTGGAGCTAATGCTGCAAGAGAAATATTAAAAGATTTAAATAAGAAAATATCAACACATTACATATGAAAAAATTTGATATCATAATAATAGGCGGGGGTCATAATGGCTTAGTTGCAGCTTCATATCTTTCCAAAAAAAATAAAAAAGTTTTAGTTATTGAAAAAAATGAAAATGTTGGTGGATTAGCGGAATATGCAAATAATCTTAATTGCATTTCTCCAATTATTACAAAAGAATTAAATATTAATGCTGCTAATACTAATAATACAAATCATATTATATCACTAGAAGATCATCAAAATCATACCGTGTTAGAAGATAATAACGGCAAATTATCTTTTATAAAAACTAATGCAGATGAACATGATCAAAAAAACTTTTTATCAATTATCAATAACTACAAAATATTTTCAAAAACCCTTGGCTCTTTTATGTTTAAAAAACCTCCTAGAGTTAAATCTGGCAACAAAGCTGATATTTTACAACTAATATCGATGGGGTGGAAAGTTAGAAAATTAGGTAAAAAAAATATGCGCGAATTATTAAGAGTAATTGGTTTAAATATAGCAGATGATTTAGAAGATAATTTAAGTAATAATAATCTAATGGGTCTGCTATCACATGAAGCGGTATTAGGAACAAACCTAGGTCCAAGATCACCTGGATCAATATTAACTTTGCTTTACAAACAGGCAATTAATAACAATGTATTTAATTTTAAGAATATAGAAGTTGCCGATTATATTAATCAATTAGAAGAATCTTGTAATAAAAATTCAGTTGAAATAATTAAATCTACTGAAGTTAAAAAAATATTAACTCAAGATAACAGTGTTACTGGCGTTCAATTAAATAATGAAGAAATTTTTGAATCAACATGTGTAATATCTAACAGTGATCCCAAAACAACTTATTTAAATCTGTTAGGAGCAGAAATACTAGATACTGATTTTATTAGAAGAACTAAAAATTTTAGAAGTAAAGGAAATGTAGCTAAGCTTGAATTAGTTTTTGAAAATGACATTAATATTAACGGAGTTGCTAATAATATGTACGGCAAATTTATTTACGCACCTAATATTAAATACATTGAACACGCTTTTAATGCAAACAAATATAATAAATACTCTGAAAATCCATGTCTGGAGTTTTATGTTAATAAAAATATCTTATCGGCTAACGTCTATTATGTTCCTTATTTAGCTAATTCTAATCATCAAGAAAATGAAATAATAAAAAAATGTATTTCTATTTTAAGTAAATTTATTACCGATATGAAAATATCAAAAGAAAAATTAATTACTCCAAATGCAATGGAGGTAAAATATAATGTAGCAGGTGGTCATTGGCACCACGGAGATTTAGAAATAGATCAATTATTAATGATGAGGCCGTTCTATGGTTCAGCTCAATATTCTACTCCTATCAATGGTTTATATTTATGTAGCGCTGGTACACACCCAGGCGGAGGTTTAACGGGTATAAATGGTATAAATGCTGCAAAAAAAGTTATTGGAGATTTAAAATAATGAATTCATCAGAAATTTCATACAAAAAACCTCTTTTAGAGACGCCTTTTCATAAAAGAACATCTGAAAACTGTTATTCAAATAATTGGTATAGGTGGGCGGGTTACAAAGTGGTTAATGAATATTCATCGATAGAGCTTGAATATACGGCAGTTAGAAATACGGCAGGAGTATTTGATATCACTCCTATGCATAAATATGATATCAAAGGTGAAGATGCTAAAAAGTTTATTAATAAATTAATCACAAAAGACATTTCTAATATACAATCAAATCAAGTTGCCTACGGCATATGGTGCAATGAAGATGGAATGGTAATTGATGATGGAACAATATTTTGCTTTAATGAAAATCATTTTAGAATTTTTTGTGCTGAACGTAATTTAAATTGGTTTTCAGATACAGCAACAGGATTTAAAGTGATTATTGAAGATATCAGTACATCAATTGCAGCATTAGCGTTTCAAGGTCCTCTATCTTGTAAAATTTTAAATTTATTAAAAGTAAATAATATAGAAAACTTAAAACCATTTCATTTTGATAATTACAATATTGAAAATCATAATGTTACAATCTCAAGAACTGGTTTTTCTGGTGATTTAGGTTATGAAATATGGTGCGATCCTTCTCAAGCTATTGATGTATGGGACAGTTTATTTAAATTTAATAGAGATTATAAAGTGCTAGCAGCAGGAATGAATGCTCTTGAAATGGTGAGAATTGAAGCTGGATTTATCCAACCTAATGTAGATTTTATGTCTGCAGAACAAGCTTTAAGACCAAATAGGATGAGAAATCCCTATGAATTAGGTTTAGGTTGGTTAGTAAATCTAGAAAAAAAATATTTTACCGGAAAACAGGCATTAATTAGACATAAAGAAAAAGGACTTGAAAAAAAACTCGTGGGATTGGATGTTGAAGGAGATAAGCCTGCTGTGGGTTCTGTACTCTACGATAATAGTAAGAAAAATCAAGCAAAAGAGATTGGCATAGTAACAGCTGCAATGTGGTCCCCTGTCCTTAAATCTAATATTGCGATTGGATTTGTTAATAAAGAACATTATAAATTAGGATCAAATGTGTATGCAGAAATTTATCACCCAGAAGAGCTGGATTACAGAAAGATTTGGGCCGAATGCAAAGTGGTTAAAAGGCAATTTTTTAACAATCCAAGAAGGAATGCTGTACCTGCGTTTAAATAGTATATTTTATGGAATTTAACCTTGCAGAAGAACAGAATCTCTTAATTGATACTACTAAGTCATTTGTAAAAGCAGAATTACTGCAGCACGAAAAACTATTAGAAAAAACAAATAATTTGCCAAAAGAATTGTATGATGAAATTAAACAAAAAAGCATTAAAGCAGGTTTGTATGCTTGCAATATGCCAACTGAACATGGTGGTGGCGGGTTAAATGCCTTTGATTTAACTTTAGTTGAAAAACATCTTGGTTTTGCTTCACTTGCTTTAGCTGAAATCGCTTGGAGGCCGCAAAATATATTAATGGCCTGCGAAGGTAAATTAATTGATGAATATTTAAAGCCAGCTATCACAGGTGAGAGAAAAGACTGTATTGCGATGACGGAGCCTGGTGCCGGTTCAGATTTAAGAGGTATGAAAACAAAAGCGGTTAAAGATGGTGATGATTGGATAATCAATGGAACAAAACATTTTATATCTAACGCACACATCTCTGACTTTGTAGTTCTTTTTGCTTCAACAGGTGAAGATGATAAGGGGAGAAATTTACTTTCTTGTTTTTTGGTTGATTTAAAACAAAAAGGAGTTGAAGTTGCAAAAGGGTATGACTGTGTCTCTCACAGAGGATATGTAAATAATATTATACATTTTAATGACTGTAGAATTCCTGGAAGAAATATTCTTGGAGAAAAAGATAAAGGTTTTGAATTAATGAATGTTTGGTTGGAGGCAACACGGTTAACAGTAGCAGCAACTTCCGTCTCTAGGGCAGAAAGAGCTTTTGATATAGCCTTGGATTGGTCCGCTAATAGAAAACAATTTGGAAAAGTTATAGGAAAGTTTCAAGGTGTTTCCTTTAAACTGGCTGATATGGCTACAGAAATTAAACTTGCTAATCTAATGTTAATGGAATCAGCATGGAAGATTGATCAAAAAACACTAACTTCTCAAGATGCTGCTATGACAAAATTATTCTGTACAGAAATGGTTGGCAGAGTTTCAGATGAAGCAATTCAAATTTGTGGTGGTATGGGTTTAATGTCTGATATTCCTCTTGAAAGAATATGGAGAGACGCAAGAATAGAAAGAATTTGGGAAGGAACAAGTGAGATTCAACGTCATATTATTTCACGTTCCCTTTTAAGGCCTCTTGGAGCTTAATCTTTGAACTTAAAAAAGCTTTTTAGACCAAAAAGTCTTGCTATAATCGGTGGTTATTGGGCAGATTTTGTTTACGATGGTAACAAGACTATTGGTTATGAAGGTAAAGTTTGGCATATCAATCCTTCTCGAAAAAGCTCCAAAACAAAAAAATATTATAAAAATATTAAAGATCTTCCTGAAGTGCCGGATTGCGTTTATCTTGCTGTATCAAGTGATTTAACTATCAAATTAATTAAAGAAATTTCTGAAATTGGCGTTGGAGGAACGGTTTGTTTAGCATCTAGATTCTCTGAACTTAATTCTAAAGAAGGGGTCAATAAAACTAATAGACTAATTTCCAATGCTGGAAATATGCCATTCCTTGGACCAAACTGTTATGGATTTATAAATTACTTAGATAAAATTTCTGTATGGTCTGATCAAGTAGCAGGTAAGCCAACTAAAAAGGGCGTTGCTATTATTTGTCAAAGTGGAACTATTGGTAATACAATTAGTTTTAATAATAGATCTTTACCAATTGGTTATATAATTTCCCTCGGTAATCAGGCTCAAATAACTATAGAAGATGCTATTAATTTTGTTCTGGATGATAGCAGAGTAACTGCTATTGGAATTTATGCAGAAAGTTTTACGAATGCTGAAAAGTTAATAAAAGTATTTAAAAAGTCTAGAGCAAAAAAAACACCTATAGCGATAGTTAAGGTAGGTAGATCTAAAATTGCTTCTGAAACAATTCTAACCCATACTGGGGCGCTCAGTGGAAAAGAAGATATTTATGATTCTGTATTTCAAAGAATGGGTGTGGCAAGATGCAATACATTAGGAGAATTATGTGAAAGTTTAAAATTATTTCACACGCATGGAGTAATAACTAACGATAAAATTTCAATCATGGGTCCTTCTGGAGGAGATATGGCTATGATAGGAGACGTGGCTGAAACTTTATCATTAAATTTTGGAAAAATATCTTCAAAAATCAAAAATGATTTAAAAAAAGTTAATCACCCAAGTGTTATAATCTCCAATCCATTTGATCTACAAACATACAATTGGAATGATCCGAAACAGTTAGAAAAAACATTTAAACTAATATTCAAAACAAATTTTGGTTTAAATGCACTTATGTTAGATTTTCCTAATATAGAAGATTGTGACACTGCAGAATGGGATGCAATAGTTGATAAATTTATAAAATCTTCAAAAGTAAAAAAAAATGGAGCCATCATCTCTTCACTTTCAGATACCCTTCCAAAATATTTAAGAGAAGAATGTCTTAAATCAGGGGTTGTTCCTCTTCAAGGCATGTCAGAAAGTCTTTTAGCCATAAGTAATTCGATAAAAATTGCAAAGGAGTGGAGAAATTTTGTTGATATAAAAATTCCAAAAAATATGGAAAATCTTGTTAAGAAAACAAAAACATGCTCAGAATATGATTCAAAGTTAATTCTTAAAAAAATGATGTATCTCAGTTAAAGGAATTACACAAGTATCTATGTATCTAAAAACAGGAAAAGTTTTACCGGAGTGGACTGACTATAATGGTCATATGAATTTGGCTTTTTATATACATCTTTTTGACTCTTCATGGGAAGTATTATTAGAGAAGTTTAATATTGGTGAAAATTCAGCAAAGAATGAAAAAAGAACTACTTTTGCTGTTGAGTCTCATACAACTTATGACATGGAAGTAAAAGTTGATGACGAAGTAGATATGAATTTACTTTTTTTAGATTTTGATAAAAAAAGATTAGTTTACAAATTAGAAATGATACATAAAAAAGAAAAATATCTTGCCTCAACAACAGAAGTTTGTTCTTTATATGTGGATTTAAGCACTAGAAAGGTAACTGAATTCGAAGATAGTAAAAGAGATTTAATTCAGAACTTTATCAATTCGAATAAAGAAAATTTTAATTCAGAAAACTTACATCTTATAAATAAACTAAAAAAATAATTAAAGTCCAAGATAAACATGTTTGTGAGGATCTCTATTAAATATCCTATGCACCATCGGTATAAAATCTTCTAATTTTATAGTATCATAATTTGGATCAAATGAGTTTTGGTCATAAGTTTCACAAAATTTAATTGTATCCTTAAAAAAAGGATGGTCGATATATTTGTCTCTTAAGTTTCTGTCTTGTCCATAATGGTGATTGTAATAATATGATTGAAACAGCCCATGTTGCTGGATGATCCAGTGAGTTTTTTCAGTTACAAATGGTCTTAAAACTGCTGCAGAAATTTCAGAGTGATTTAAAGGAGCTATTTCATCACCAATATCATGAAGAAGAGACGCAACAATCATTTCTTCATCTGCATTATCTCGTAATGCTCTTGAGGCAGCTTGTAAGGAATGCTCCAATCTAGATACTTGATAGCCACCTAATGATGAGTCCAGACTTTTTAAAATACGAATTACTCTGTCTGCCGTACCTTCAATATATTTATCTTCAAACTTGGCCAGAAGTTCATAATCTTCCTTATCCCCATCTTTCATTTCTATAAATTTTACTTTTTCCATAAGATTTACAATTCTAAATAATAATTATAATATTCTTTGTCTCTCTTATATTCAAGAGCTTCATATAATGACTGTGCTTTTTTATTAGTTATAGCAGTAGATAACTCAATTATTTTTATTCTTTTTTTATAAGCTAGTTTCTTGGCTGCATCCATTAATAATCGTCCTATACCATTTTTTCTAAATGTTTTTTTTACATATAAATCATATAAAATTAATTTTTTATTAATATTTAGAGAATCAAATGTCTCATATAGTTGAACAAAACCAACAGGTTCATCTTTGCAATAAGATATAAATATTGTCGATTCTTTTTTGTAGATTCTGTCTTTAATATATTGAGTTGAGTTTTTTAAAGCAGATTCATATTTATAAAATTGCCTATATAAATCAAAAAGAATCCCCACATCCTTAGTGTGTTTTTTTTCAGCTTTAATAATTTTTAATTTCATTATTTTTGAAAATTGTTCTTATAACTCCTAATATTATACTGATTACAGTAATAAATAAAATTGAATAAATAAATCCCGAATTACCAAACTTATTCATTGATAGACCTACAATTAATGGTCCAAAAAATTCACCACCTTCATAAATAATAATAAATACAGAAGTGGCTATAGAGATTTCTTTAATACTTACTCTTTCTCCGAGGTAAGATAAAGCTACTGTATAGATGCTTATACTCGCAAATCCCCATACAATAACTGACAAAATAATAATTAGGGGGATTAAAATAAAATTATATAAAAGTAAGGGCCATATTATGTGACAAATTAATAATGAAAAAAGAAATTTTCTTTTATTTATTTTATCTGCTAACGCGCCTACAAAAGGTTGAGTTAGGACACCTCCGAAAGCTCCTACAAAAAAATAAAAGCCTATAGATCGATCTGTAAATTGTTCATTGATCATATAAGCTGGAAACAAAGCTCCAAATGATGAATCATTTATTCCCCCAATAAATATGGCTATAAAAATAAAAGGAGCAACCTTGACTAATGAAAAATTAATTTTATTAATTTGTTCAGGAATTTTAACTTTATTTATGTGATTTTTAATAATAAGCAATGCTGGTATTCTAATTATCATTAGGAAAAGACATAAAATGATTGGAATTAAACCCTGAGATCCAAAAAATGCAACTATAAGCGGACCAATAGCAAAGCCTATTGAGATGGAAGAATTATATAAACCTATAGCTTTACCTCTGTTCTTATCATTAGAAACTATATTTACCCAAGTATCCATAGTCATCCAATTCATACCGCCCATAATACCCATCATAAGATGGCATATTGCAAGATTTATTGGGTTAAAAAAAATAAATATTGCCAATACAGAAACTGTTTGAACACTTACTGACAAAAGTAACATTCTATACAATCCAAGTTTAGATAATATTTTGGATACAAAAAAACCAGCTGATACCAACCCAAGAGAAAATGATGCGGCTACTATGCCTATTGTGCTCTCTGTATAAGCATTTAATTTTTGAGTAATTACTATTACTGTAAAGAAATAACCAAGTGCTACACCTGTTAAAAAAGCAGAGATAGATAAATATTTTACGCTAGAATTTATACTATTAAAATCAACATACTTTCTAATTGAAGTAAGCATAATGTAGCTTTACCCCTTCCATAGGCCTTCTACTTTTAGTTGTTTTAAAGAATTTTCGATTGCATTATATAATTTGTCTACAAGAGTATCTATTTGTGATTTCGTAATAATTAGAGCAGGGGACAATACACAAATATGATAGAGAGGACGGATAATTAAGCCTAATTTTATAGATTCTTCATCAATTCTTGAGCCTATAGCTTTGTCTAATACTAAGGCTTCTTTACTATCTTTATCAATTACACATTCTATGCCAGCCATCAATCCTTTACCTCTTACATCTCCAACAATTGGTAATTCATATAATTTTTTTAATTTTTCGTGAAAATAAGGTTCAATTTCTTGAACATGTTCAAGAATTTTATCTCGCTTAATTATTTCAATATTTTTAAGAGCAGCAGCACAACATGCAGGATGACCTGAGTAAGTGTAACCATGAAAAAACATCGCTGATTGTTTTTTAATATCACTAAGCAATTTGTCTGAGAACAAAACTGCCCCAAGAGGCATATATCCTGAAGTAATACCTTTGGCGCACGTTATAATATCTGGGACAATGTCAAAAACTTTTTCAGATGAAAAGAAATGACCAATTCTCCCAAAGCCAGTTACTACTTCATCAGATATATATAGTACATCATATTTTTTACAAATTTTCCAAATTCTTTTTAAATAATTATCGGGAGGAACAATACATCCCCCTGATGCCATAATTGGTTCTGCTATAAATGCGGCAACATTTTCTGGCCCCAGTTCTATTATTTTATCTTCAAATTCTTTTACGAGTTCTTCACAAAATTCTTGAGTTGTTTGGTTTTTATTCCGTCTATATGCAAGGGGAGCACTTAAATGATGAATAAATTTTTTTTCAAAATCAAAATTATTTTTTTCTCTATCCTTACCCGTTATTGATCCTGTTAGATAAGTACTTCCATGATAAGCTTTATCTCGAGTAATAATATGTTTTTTATTAGAACGTCCTAATAAATTATTATAAAACATAATAAATCGAAGAGCAGTATCATTAGCAGTAGAGCCATCAGTTGTAAAAAAAACTGTATTAAGATCACCTGGTGATAATTCAGATAAAACTGAAGCTAGTTCTGCTGCTATCTCTGAAGATTCAGAAAAAGGGCTACAATATTCCATTTTTTCTAGCTGATTCTTTACAGCTTCACCTATTTCCTTATTTCCATGACCTATATTGTTACACCACATTCCTCCAGGACCATCTATGTATTCTTTGCCTTCTTCATCATAAAGATAAATATTGT
>CABXJB010000010.1 GCA_902512415.1 uncultured Alphaproteobacteria bacterium | reverse complement strand
AGACTTTTTTAAATGATTAATATAAATTCTGTTACCAAAGAATACGTTATGGGAGAAAATAAACTTTTAGCCCTAAATAATGTTGATGTTTCTATTAAGGAAGGTGAATTTGTTTCTATTATGGGCTCTTCTGGTTCAGGAAAATCCACTCTTATGAATATTATCGGATGTCTAGATGTCCCATCTACTGGTGAATATTTTTTTAGAGACAATAACATATGTAATTTCAACTCAAATAAACTTGCTGAATTAAGAAATAAAGATATAGGATTTATTTTTCAAAACTTTAATTTATTACCTAGATTAAATGCTTTAGAAAATGTTATTTTACCTCTACTCTATTCTGGTAAAAGCACAAAAGAAAGAACAAATCTTGCACTTGCAGCTCTGGAAAATGTAGGTTTACAAGATAGAACACATCATAGGCCTAATCAATTATCTGGAGGTCAACAACAACGAGTTTCTATTGCACGAGCTATCGCTGGTACTCCTAAGTTAATTCTAGCAGATGAGCCTACTGGAGCACTAGATAGTAATACGAGTTTAGAGATTATGAAAATTTTAAATGATTTAAATTTAAGTGGAATTACAGTTGTTTTAGTAACTCACGAAGATGATATTGCTACATATGCCAGTCGGATTATTAAAATGAAAGATGGTAAAATTATTGAGGACAAAAAAAATGTCTCTAACTGATCTTATCTATCTTTCACAAAAAAGTTTAAGATCTAATATTTTAAGAAGTGTATTAACTTCGCTTGGAATTATAATAGGTGTCAGCTCTGTTATCACAATGATATCTATTGGAACAGGCGCAAGGTTAGAAGTAGAACAGCAAATTGAAAGATTTGGTTCTAATAATCTAATACTGAGATCTCAAAGTTCTAATAGTAGAGGAGTTTCCATGGGTAATAATTCTGTTAATAGTTTGACTTTAAAAGACATGGAGGCTCTGAAAACTGAATTACCAGCTATATCATCTATTGCTCCAAGAGTAAGTTTAAGTACTCAAATAATTGCTAATGGTAATAATTGGTTGACTACAGTTACCGGTTCTACAAATGATTATTTTGGTTTAGGAAATTGGAAATTTGAAATTGGAAGAGAATTTCAGGAAGATGAATTAAATTCAGGATCAAGGGTGGCAATCATTGGTAAAACTGTTCAAAAAAACTTATTTGGAACGGACAATCCAATTGATGAAGTAATAAGAATAAACAAAGTGCCATTCACGATAATAGGTTTGCTTGATGCCAAGGGAGGAACTGCTTGGTCAGACTTAGATGATACTATTATCGTTCCTTTAAAGACAGCTAAACAAAGATTAGTTGCTAAAAAATTTCCAAGTGATCAAATCAGAAGTATGACTATTAATGTATCTTCATCAGATTTACTTTTTAAAACTGAAAAAGATATTGATACTGTAATGAGGAAGCTTCACAAAATTTCTGCTAATGGTAACCCTGATTTTGTAATTAGAAATTATGCACAATTTCTAAATGCAAGACAAGAGTCCTCAAGAGTTATGTCAATACTTCTTGCTACAGTTGCAGGTATCTCTCTTATAGTTGGAGGAATAGGTATAATGAACATAATGTTAGTGACAGTTACTGAGCGCACAAAAGAAATAGGAGTTTGTATGTCAGTAGGAGCAAAAAAAAGAGATGTGTTACTTCAGTTTTTGATAGAATCTCTTATGATATCTCTAATTGGAGGATGTTTAGGAATTGCACTTGGTCTGGGAGTTATCTTTGGGGTAAGTGAATATTTTAATTGGAAAATGAGTCTTGATTATATGTCCTTAGTTTTGTCATTTGTTTTTTCTTCATCTATTGGTATTATTTTTGGTTTTTATCCAGCAAGAAAAGCTGCTAGTTTAAATCCTATAGACGCTCTTCGTTACGAATAAGATATTACAATGATTTTTTCATTATGATTGATGTTGTTGCAGCTGTAATTAAAAAAAATTATAAATATTTAATTGCCCAGCGTAATAGAAATAAACATTTTCCTTATTATTGGGAATTTCCAGGAGGTAAAGTAGATAAAGATGAGAGTTTTGAAAAAGCACTTAAAAGAGAAATACTTGAAGAACTTTCAATAAATATAAATATAAAAAAAAAAATAGCATCTGAAAAATTTAAAGATGCAAAAATAAATGTAGATGTACATTATTTTTTATGTGAAAAACTAGATGAAGATATTATTTTATTAGAACACGAAGATATTAAGTGGGTTCTTAAAAAAGATTTGCATAATTTTAAATTAGCTCCTGGAGACTCTAAAATTGTAAAATATTTATAATTATTTTCTTGTAGCTATGCACACACCAATAGTGGCAATAAATAATTATATTAAATCATTTCTTAAAAGTTCTTCACCTAATATCATCCATCCCATAATGGCAGTTGTGGGTTGTATAAGAAAGAATAAATTAGATGTTTTTGATGCAGATCCAATTTTAATTAAGTAAATTAGAATTGTAAAAGCTCCAAAAAAAACAAATAAAAATAGGAAAAAGTTTAACATCTTTAATTATATAGTTATTACACTATATATTTTAAATATTAAGGAGAGACTATGTCAATATTAGAAAAATATATGAAAGTATTTGATGAAAAAGATGAAGCAGGAATGAATGAAATTATTCATGATGATTTCAAATTTACAATGCATTCTTCAGGTAATACTCTATCAAAATCTGATGTTATTGCTTGGGCTATGAGTGATGATATTAATGATGATAAATCTAGAATTGTATATGAGAATGATGAAATTGGTGTACATCATTCCTTTGTTACTTTTAAAGATGGAAATACACAAGCAGTAATGGCAGTTTACAAATACAAAGATGGTAAAATCATTTCTTTAGAAACTGGTGCAACTAATATGCCAAAATAATTATCTATAAAGCAAGTAATGACATTTACTTGCTTTTTTTACATGCATTTCCTAATTAATATTTTAAAAATTAAAAAGATCCCTTTTCTTTCTTGGAGTTCGTCTAACTCTCTAAATTTTAAACCAAAAGTAATTACACTTTTTTACCTTATTATTGGTCTTATATTATTTGCTATTGGAGAAACATTACTAATCACTGCATATCAAGGTGTTAGTCCTTGGACAGTCTTAGCTCAAGGGATTTCTTTTCAAACCAATTTATCAATAGGTATAACAACTTTTATAGTAAGTATAATTGTTTTATTTTTTTGGCTTCCTCTTAAGCAAAAACCAGGTCTAGGAACTATATTAAATGTAATATTGATTTCAATTGTGATAGATTTAACTACACCTATTCTTCCATATCCAAAGACTATATTTTTTCAAATATTTCAGTCAATAATTGGAGTTTTAATTGTAGGTCTTGGTAGTGGATTTTATTTAACAGCAAATTTAGGTCCAGGACCTAGAGATGGACTAATGACTGGATTACAAAATTTAACTAATCAACCAATAGCTTTAATAAGAACAATTCTTGAAGTATCGGCAGTAACTATAGGATTTTTTTTAGGTGGTACAGTAGGTGTAGGAACTTTGTTATTTGCTTTTGGAATAGGGCCAGCAGTATCTCTAGGTATTTTTATTGTAATGAAATATTTTAAATAATAAAACTACATTGACTTTTATAGTCATCAACAAATTCTTCATTATAATAGTAATTTTTTAATCATAATTTATAGTGCATTTTTTATGAATAATAAAAATATAGAAAAATATCAATGCCCAGAGTGCCAATCAGAATCTATTAGATTTAAGTTTAAAGTTACTAATAAGGAAGCAAATAGTGCCTATGCTAATGTGACAGAAGAAATACAATGTGCTTCGTGCTTTATGGATATACCAGCTAATGTTTTTATTATTAATCATGATAGCAACATCGAAGATAACAAAAAAATTTGGAAATCTTTTTATAAGCCTGAGCATATAAAAAATGCAGCACAATGTTCAAAATGTGATTTGTATTATTGGGAAATAGAGAAACATTTATCAACTAAAAACATCACATCAACAGATATATTTTATCAAAGCTACGATACTAAAGGAAGTGGTGGTAAGATGATATGTAGAATATGTGATCCAGAAGCTTTTAATGACAACAAACAATAAGGAGATAAAATGCCTGTTATAAGAGTAGAAATGTTTAAAAGAACTCAAGAACAAAAAAGAAATTTAGCAAGGGAATTAACTGCAGCTTTTGTTAATACTTGTGGTGGTAACAAAGAAGCAATTAAAATATTAATAACAGAAGTTGATAAAAATGATTGGGCTTCTGGAGGAGTAATTACAGCAGATAAAAAAGATATTATATAATAAAAAAATATATGTTATTTTAAGAAGGAGTTAATTAATGAATAAAGTTGGTTTTATAGGAGTAGGTACTATGGGCTGTCCTATGGCAGCTAATATACTTTCCAAGGGTAATGATTTAAATTTTTATGATCCTTATGTTCAAGAAGATAATAGATCTAAATTATTAAATTTAGGAGGTAAATACTGCACTTCTATAAAAGAGCTTTTAAATGATAGGGATTTTGTAATTACAATGTTGCCAAACGGTAACAATGTAAAAGAAGTGTGTTTTGGCGATAATGGTTTACTAAAACAAAGTAAAAAAGATTATAATTATATTGATATGAGCACAATTTTACCAGCTGACTCTATATCGATAAATAAAGAATTTGAATCCCAAAATATCAAAATGTTTGATGCCCCTGTTGCTCGTTTAGTTAATAATGCTATTGATGGCACTTTATTAATCTTAGTAGGAGGTGATAAAAATAAATTTGATACAATAAAACCATTATTAGAAACTATGGGAAGCGATGTAGTTTATTGTGGTAATAATGGATCAGGTAGCAAAATGAAAATAATCAATAATTATATGTCAATTGTTTCTAATATAGTTACAGCCGAAACTTTAACTCTAGTAGAAAAATCTGGAATTGACTTAGATCTCGCCATTAAATTACTTACTACAACAGCGGCTGGAAAAGGACATTTAAATGTTAGTTATCCTATGAAGGTTTTAAAAAATGATGTTTCAGCAGGATTTAAAAATACATTAGCATTAAAAGATTTAAGACTAGCACTAGCACAAGGTTCTATTGATGGAATTGATTTAAACACAGGAAAAAGCGCAATTAAATCATATGAAGAAGCAGATAAAACCAATTACAAAGATCTAGATTGGACATCTATGTTTAATTTTATTAAAGAAAAAAATAATTTAATATAAATTAATTATATATAATTTTTAATGTCTATCACAATTAAAACTGACAGATTAGTTTTAAAAAAAATTGAATTAAAACATATCGATCAACTTATTAAAAATCTTAATAATATGAACATAGCAAATTGGTTAATTAATGTCCCATATCCATACACAATTATTGATGCAAAGAACTGGATAAATAAATCAACCAAAGAAGAGTTGTGTTTAAATATATATCATCAAAATTTTCTTATAGGAGGTATAACAATTGATAATAGAAAAGATAATAATAAATCTAATGTTTTAGGATATTGGATAGGTGAAGAGCATTGGGGTAATGGTTATGCATTGGAAGCTTGTAAATCACTAATTTCATATTTTTTTTTAAATACCTCAGAAAAAAAAATTTATGCAAGTCATATGACAGAAAACGAAAAATCAAAAAAAATATTACTAACTCTTGGTTTTAATAAAATTAGTACTGGTAAAGTTTATTCAATATCAAGACAAGTTGAAGTTGAAGATATTAATTATGAATTAATAAAATCTTAGACTTCAAAAAGAGGTCTAAGATTTTATATTATTTTTTATGATTTAATGTCACTTCTCCAGTTTTTGTATCAACTACCTCAAATAAATTTTCATTTGCACTCATTCTTTTGGATCTTGCAGCAGAAGCACGTTCCATTGCATCATTATCTGCATACAAAGAAATTGCCATTACCATTGTATCACTTGCACGAAATTGCAATAATTGTTCTGCTTCTGGAAATTCGCGTGGAGCATTAGATGAATAATCTTCAATAGATTTATCCGCGTCCTCTTTAGATTTAAAATTTATAGTTGTTATTCTAGCTACAGACATTTTACCTCCTTAAAGTTAATTTAATGATAATTATTAATATATTTTTATAATATAATTAACTACTATAGATTTTAAAAAACAATTAATCTTAATGAAAAGACTTTTTTTCCAAAATTCACCAATATTAATGTTAATACTGATGTCAGTTGCTACACCAATAGCTTTCAATGGTTGGTCTGCCTTGTTAAATAACTTTGTAGTTGAACGTGCTGGTTTTACTGGAGTTGAGATTGGAATATTGCAAAGCATAAGAGAAATTCCAGGCTTTTTAGCCTTTACTATAATTTTTGTCTTATTAATCATTAAAGAGCAATCTTTTTCAGTAATTGCCTTAGCTCTCATGGGATTGGGAGTTGCTTTAACAGGTTTTTTTCCAACAGTATATGGACTTTATTTTACAACTATTATTATGAGTACTGGTTTTCATTATTTCGAAACAGTTAAAAATTCATTGAGTCTTCAATGGCTATCTAAAGATGAAGCACCTCAAGTTTTAGGAAGACTTATTGCCGTTGGATCAATAACTTCTTTAATTTTATATTGTGCAATTTGGTGTTTTTTAGAAATATTTAATATTGATTATATTTATATTTTTTTATTATGTGGAGTAGTTTGTGTTGGGATTGCAATTTATTTACAATTATTCTTTCCAATATTTAAGCCAAAAAATACTCAACATAAAAATATAGTATTAAGAAAAAAATATTCTCTTTATTATATTTTAATTTTTTTATCAGGAGCTAGGAGACAGATTTTTATAGTTTTTGCTGCTTTTTTAATGGTAGAAAAATTTAAATATAGTGCTTCACAAGTAACTTTGCTTTTTTTAATTAACTATTTGTTCAATTGGTTATTTGCAGAGAGAATAGGGAAGATAATTAATATTATTGGTGAAAAAAAATCATTAACATTTGAGTATTTTGGCCTTATTATAGTTTTTATATCCTATGCTTTAGTTACAAATGCTTATATTGCTGCCATGTTGTATGTAATTGATCATATGTTTTTTGCTTTAGCGTTAGCAATTAATACATATTTCCAAAAAATTGCAGATCCCAAGGATATAGCAAGTTCTGCAGGAGTTTCATTTACTATAAATCATATTGCAGCAATTTTTGTACCTGTTTTGCTTGGTTTACTATGGATATATTCACATTCTTTAGTTTTTTTCATTGGTGCTTTTTTTGCTATGTTATCTTTAATAGCAACTCAGTTTATTCCATCAAATCTTAAAGAAATTAAAATAATAAGTAATTCAATATAAAATATTATATTTCAGTTAGTTAGTAATAATATATAAAGTGAAAAATTAATTTAATTAATCAAAATTGATTTAAAAAAATCTAAATTTTCGATGAATTTTCTTAATTCACTAGGATCTAATCCTTTTATATTATCTTTAAATAGATTTTGATAGTCAAGATCAGCCACTCTGTCAGTGTACAATTCTTTTAATGATAAGGTGTTTGAATTATCGTAGTCATAATTACCTATTAAGATTTTTGAAATTGCAGGAAAAAACAATGACGTTGTTGTGTAAGTAGCAAATCCAATATCTCTGTCTTCTCCAGTTTTTTTGTCAATAAAAGTAAAATATATTAGTATTCTTGCTGCCCTAGTTAGTTCAGCAATTGATAGTTCGCCATTACTAGAAACATCTAAAAAATTAAATGTTTCAGTGATACAAGCTTGTGGATTTGAATCATCACTGCACGTTTCTATCAGTTTTGAATTCATTAAACTTACTATTTCACCATAAATAATTTGATATATACTAGGTATAGAATCACATTTTTCATAAATACTAAAATCATTAGAATTTAAAAAAGAATAATCAATACCATCCCATTCTTCAGGAGGTGTTAATTCCATTAATTGATTTTGAGTATTTTTTTTTAAGAAATAATAATATGATCCATCTAGTTCACCCCATTTGTAACCTGTCCAACCTTGGACTTCAGAAGTTTTAGACATATTTAAGCCAACATAATCTTCATCGATCCATAGACTGCTATTCTTTCCAATTATATGTACTTGAGTACCGGCCTCACAATTTAAGCTCCATATACCTTGAATATTTTTTGGAAATTTATTTTCCAATATTAATTCAGCTTTTGAAGTGAAGGAAAAAATAAAAATAAAAATAAAAAAAAAAAAATTACTCTTCATAAGGCACAACTCTGATGTCATCTCCATACATGATTACTACTCTTTGCCCCTTTGCTATTGCTACTTTATCACCTTGAACAAAAGCCTTATCTTCATTTGATTCACATGTGGTAAAACTTTCACTACAATCGTCAATAGTTATAATATATTGAAAGCCATTATGATTCCCAATAGTTGCCTGTATAACTGTTCCCGCAGCAACTCCACCAATAGTCCCAAAGACAACTCCAATATCCTGACATTTTGTACCTATTATTTCTTCTTCTCCACAAACTTGAGTTCCTAATAAACCTCCTATCAATCCACCTGCAGTTGCACCTATCCAGTTTGATTCACCTTTTATTTTAACTGGTGAAGAAGATTTTATTATACCATATTCGATTGATGTAACTTTTTGAGTATCAGACTTTTTTACTACATTAGGGGAAGTTGAAGAACAAGAATAGATAAAAAATAATAAAAGAATAAAAGTTAATTTTAGCATATTTGATTTTCAAATTACATTAATTTTAAAAAATGATCAAATTAAGATACTCATATTGTAATAATTTTCATAAAAAAATGATAAAATTTATTAAAATAAATACAAAAAATACTATTTAAATTACTTATTTTATATTAATTTTAAACATAGCTTCATTTCTCCTCAGTATAGGTATTGTAAATGGCCCATTATAAGTGGCTTTAATGCCTTTACTTTTGATTTCAATCCCATCGTCTATAAGTTTTTCTCTTAGTATTTTTTTATGTTTAATAAAATTTTTTTCAGTTGATCTGCCAGAATATTGTATCACCGCAAAATGGCCTCCTTCTATATTCACAATCTTGACTTTTGAGTCATTAGGAATAGGAGCAGATTCAATCGTATAATTTGATGGCAAATAAAATTGCATAACCATTTTTTTACCTTCTTCAGTTTGTGTAACAGGTATTGTCATAGCGATTTTTTCTGATTCAGCGATAGAAGTCATTATATTTTTTTTGTTAGATCTTTTATTTGAGCCCGAAATATAATTAAAAAGTTTTCTAAAACCTCCTCCGTCAGAATTATATGTTGTTTGTACTGCTAAACGATCTTTATAATATCTAATTTCATAAACATTGTTTTTCTTGATTACAGTATATTGAGGTTCTTCATAAGCCATTACATTTGAAATTAAAAATATAGATATAAATAAAACTATCAATTTTGGAAATATATTTAGTTTTAATTGCATAATTTGTTTACTATTACTTATCTTTAATTATATAAAATTGTAAATATGAAAAAAATAGATGAACAAAAAATTGATAAACTTGCAAAGTTAGCAGTAATAAGAGGAGTTGCATTAGAAAAAGGTCAAAACTTACTAATTAGCGCACCTATTGAAGCCTTACCTCTAGTTAGGAAAATTGCTGAACATGCTTATAAAGCTGGTGCAAATATAGTCACTCCACTTTTCTCAGATGATGAAATTATTCTTTCTCGTTTTAAATATGCACCTAACGATTCATTTGATCAAGCAACAAACTGGTTATATGATGGAATTGGACAAGCTTTTGATAATAATACTGCTAGAATGGCAATTGCTGGCGATGATCCATTGTTACTTGCTGAAATGGATCCAGATAAAGTATCAAGAGCCAATAAAGCTACTAATAAAGCATATAAACCTGCTAGAGAAAGAATTACTGAATTTAAAATTAATTGGAATATAATTTCTTGGCCGGGAAAAGCATGGGCTAAAAGAGTATTCCCAAATCTAACTGAAGAAGATGCGGTAATTAAATTAGGAGATGCAATATTTGATGCTTCCCGAGCTTCTGTACAAGATCCTATAGCTGCATGGGATGATCATAATAAGTCTCTTAGAATAAAAACTGATTGGTTAAATAATAAAAATTTTGATTCACTAATTTATAAAGGTCCAGGTACAGATTTAAAAATAGGTTTAGCTGAAGATCATGAATGGATGGGAGGTGCGTCTCTTGCTCAAAATGGGATAATGTGTAACCCTAATATCCCTTCTGAAGAAGTATTTACGACTCCTCATAGATTAAATGTTGAAGGACATGTTTGCTCAACTAAACCTTTATCGTACCAAGGAACATTAATTGATGAAATAAAAGTAACATTTAAGGAAGGTCAAATAATAGAAGCACATGCTAGTAAGGGTGAAGAAATTTTACAAAAAGTATTAAAATCAGATGATGGTGCGAATAGACTTGGTGAAGTAGCTTTAGTACCAGATAGTTCACCAATTTCACAATCAGGGATTATATTTTTTAACACACTTTTTGATGAAAATGCTGCTTCTCACATAGCCCTTGGTCAATGTTACACAAAATGTTTTAAGCAAAAAGATTTATCACCAGAACAGATTAAAAGTAGGGGGGGTAATTCAAGTATGATCCATATAGATTGGATGATTGGATCTAATAAAATTGATGTTGATGGTGTAGATCAAAATGGAAATTCTATTCCTGTCTTTAGAAAAGGAGAGTGGTGTAATTAACATAAGTTCTTCAATAAAAAATTTGCAACCAAAATTTCATTGGAAATGTAAACATACGTGGAAACGCAGTGCTAATAATACAGCCTGGTGTTTACTTGGATGTTCCTTAGGTGATTTTGGAACAATTTTATTTTTTCAATTTTATCAAATTCCCTGGTTAACTTTATCTATAATGATATTAGCTATCATAAACGGTTTAATTACTAGTTTACTTTTAGAAACTATTATTCTTTCAAGACAAATGCATATTTCTTTAGCTATTAAAACGGCACTAAGTATGAGTTTCATATCTATGATTTCAATGGAAGTTGCAATGAATGTTGCCGATTGGATAATTCTAGGTGAAGCTAAACTTGTATGGTGGGTAGTTCCAATTATGTTGATAATAGGTTTTCTTACGCCTTGGCCTTATAATTATTATCGTTTAAAAAAATATGATATTTCCTGCCATTAAATACAATTATTACATAAATTTGAAATATATTAATTTACTTTATTAATCAAAACGTTTTGAAATGTTAATAAAGCATGTTATTTAAATAATTATATGTCGGTCATTAACCCTATTAAAAAAAAGGATCATAAAGTTTTAGAGGGGTAAATGAAATTACTAGCTAAAATAATTATATTTTTATTAACTATATTTGCTTTAATTATTATTATTGGATTTATTTTTAATTTTTCAATAGTTTTTCCTTTTACAATTACAAATGATTTTCACGATGTACCTGAACATCGCCTGCAAATGGTACGATTATCAACTGCGGCAACTTTTGCTTATTTTGGTGTGCGTTATATATTTGTTCATACCACCAAATTATACCCAATTCAGTTTATGGGAATATTTTTATTCTTTTTATCAACAATTGGATCTATATCTTTTTACAAGTATCAAGTTCAATTATCTGAATATGCAATATCAATATTCTTTTTTATTACTTCTGTTATTTTATATCAAGCGGGAAAACCTGAGTTTAGAAATTACTTTCGTCATAAATAATTTTCCAATATATAGTTAATTTAATAACATGAGTAATCTTCAATGGTATGTATATTCAATTGGTTTTATTTTTTTTATTTTAGGTATTTTTTTTTATTATCAAAAAATAAAAGCAGATTTAACTGAATCTCAAAAAACTTTTCGACATAGATTTATGTATTTTTTTTTAGTTTTAGCCCTTTTATGTGTGATTTATTCATGGTTATAAATCTATTAGATATATTTATTATAGGAGAATTTGATGACGGATAAAGATTTTACTAATTTAGAAGATATACAAAGAATACTAAAATATCTTGATAAAGGAAAACTTGATGCATCCGCTTGGCCAAATGCGCAAGAGTTAAAGCAAAGTTTAGATAAGTTAATAGATGAACATAAAGAATATATGGAACATATGAAACACCATCATTAAATATGTGCCCGTAGCTCAGTAGGATAGAGCACCAGATTCCTAATCTGGGGGTCGCATGTTCGAATCATGCCGGGCACACCAATTAAACTGTCAAAAAATTTATATTAAGTTTCTTTATTTTCTCTCTGATCACAATATACCCACAATGAAAAAATTATTTTACGCTTCTCCTTCGCCACGTTGACCACAAAAAAAGCCTAAGCCAAAGTTATCAGTAGTAAATGTCATTTCTGTATCCTTTGGGAAATATAACAAATCTCCTGCTTTAACAGTTTCTTTTTGTCCAGTTTCATCTTCTACAATAAAACTTCCATCAACTATAAATTTCATTTCATGATAAGTATAAGTATATTTTAATGATTCCCCTGCTTTTAAGCGAAATAAACCACTCGTTATAGGTTTGTTAGAATCCGTTGAGACAGAAAAATCCTTAAGATATGCATTAACACCTTCAACTTCCATAGAAGGCAGTTCTTCATTTATGATTTGATTAAATAATTTAAAAGCCATACCATTCTCCTTTTAGAATTAAATTACACTTATAATATTAGTATACAAAGATTAAATTTATATTTATTTTATTAATAGGTTATGAATTATAGTGGATAAAACTTTTTTTAATAAAACAAGAATTTTGGATGGAGGCATGGGGCAAGAACTTCTTCATCGGGGTTTAAAACCTCGTGGAACTTTATGGTCTGCTGAAGCTTTAATTAAGAAAGAGTATCACCAACTAGTAATTGATGCACATCTTGATTTTATCAATTCTGGGGCCGAAGTTATAGTTACCAATACTTTTACTTCTAGGAAAGGAAGATTAATTCAAAATAATTGTTTAGAGCTTTTTGAAACAATTAATAAAAAAGCAGTTGAGCTTGCTTTACGAGCAAGAGATATTTCTAAAAAAAATATTTTAATTGCTGGAGGACTTCCCAATCAAAAACAAACTTATAGTGCAAATTTAGGTGATGACTTGCAAGAAATTAAATTAAGATTTAAAGAGCAAGCTTTTTTTCTTAAAGACGATATTGATTTTTTTTACTTAGATGTGATGGGAAGTGGAATAGAATGTGAAATTGCTCTTGAGTCAATTGATAAATATAGTTTACCAGTTTTAGTAGGAGTGCATGTAAAGGATAATGGAAAGTTACCTTCTGGAGAAAGCATTACCCAGATTGTACAAAACTTACAAAACAATAAATGGCTTGGAATTTTAACTGCATGTGTTTCACCTACAGCTTACGAACTAGTAAAAGATGAATTAAAAACACTTAATTTACCATATGGTTTTAAATTAAATGCCTTTGATAAAATTCCAGATAACTATGTAGTTACATCTGCTGATAGTTGGGGAAGAGAAGGCAATCCAAAAAACATATTAGGTATAAATAAAGATTTAAATGAAGAAAAATTTTACAGTCTTGTAAAAAACTATATGAATGAAGGAGCAACAATTTTAGGTGGGTGTTGTGAAATAAAACCTTCACATATTAAAGAAATCTCTAAACTGATTGTTTAAATGAAGGGCACTAAAAGTGCCCTTCATTATTTGAAATAATATTATTCTGACTTTCTACTATAGTAAAAAAATGCAAGAGCTAAAATTAAGCTTGTAACTATTTGCATATATGCAGGCGGGCCTGCAAATAAACCAGTTACCATTTGATATAAAGCTAGCAACAGAAAGAGACCGTGAGCAATACCAAATAGCATTCCATATGATTTAATAGCGTCTCCAGCAATATCTACTGTTCTCCATGAAATTAAACCAAGTGAAAAAGCTGCAACTCCTAAACCTCCTGCTGCGGCATAAGCAGCTGTACTAGCTTCTAATCCTGCCATATTAAACCACATATCAGGCATAAGAATAGCTGAGATACCATTTAACATTACCCATACTCCGTTAATTCTACATAATAAACTTAAATTCATTATTTACCTCCAAGAAATGTTATTATTCTTATTTAACTTATTTTATATGATCCTTAAATTAAAAAAATATATATTATGTTAATGAAAAAAAAATATACCATCTATCATAATCCAAGATGTAGCAAATCAAGACAAGCTCTTGAAATTCTTCATAATAAAAATATTTTACCCGATATTGTTCTATACTTAGAAAAAAGATTATCCAAAAAAGATCTTAAAGAATTACTTCAAAAATTAGGTTTATCTATCAGAGACGTATTGAGAAAAGGAGAGTATGAATATAAAAATTATAACTTAAAAAATCAAAAACTAACAGATGATCAAATAATAAATTATGTTATTAAATTTCCTAAATTATTAGAGAGACCTATATTTTTGACAGAAAAAAAAGGTTTGATCGCAAGACCTCCTGAAAGAATTTTAGAACTATTGTAAAATTTTAATATAAAAAAATTAAAAATAATAATGATAATTATAAATATTTGTCATTTTAATATCTTTAAATTTTTATAAGTGATATATTAATTTTTATGTACGAAATGGGCAATCAAGAAGTTAAGGCTATAAAAAAAATTATATCTAAAAGAAAATTATTTAGATATCTTGAAAATAGTGAATGTGATTTATTTGAAAAAAATTATTCAAAATATCTTTCTATTAAACATTCGGCTTTAGCTTCAAGTGGAACTGCTGCATTAACTGCAGCATTGGTTGGTCTAAAAATTGGTCCAGGTGATGAAGTTATTATACCTGCACATACTTACATGGCAACTGCGATGTCAGTTTTATCAGTTGGAGCCATTCCTATAATTGTTGATATTGATGAGTCATTAACTATTGATCCTAAAGCTTTAGAAGATTCATGTGGCCCACTTACAAAGGCAGTTATTGTAGTCCATATGTGGGGTACTACATGCAATATGAATGCTATCATGAAAATAGCTAGAAAGAAAAAATTATTCGTAATCGAAGATGCATGTCAAAGTGTTGGCGGAGGTTATGAAAAAAAAATGTTGGGTACAATAGGTCATGTAGGGGCTTTTAGTTTTAATTATTATAAAAACATGACTAGTGGGGAAGGAGGGGCAGTAGTTTCAAATAATAAAGAAATAATTGAAAGAGCAAAGTGCGCTATAGATCCCTGTCATTTTTATTGGCAGGGAAGAAAAAATTCTCTTAAACCTTTTGCTTCAAACGGATCAAGAGCTTCTGAATTTATGGGAGCACTTCTAAATATCCAACTTAAGAGATTACCAAGAATGATCAAATCAATGAGAGCGGAGAGAAACAAAATTCTTAACTCAACTAAAAACCTATCAAATATGGGAATTAGCCATTCCTTATTAAATAGTAAAGATTATGATTGTGGAAATTATGTTTTTCTAAAATTTAATAATACTTTAGATGCTAAAAAATTCACTTCAATATTTCCTGCTCCTATAGCTGGAAAAACAGGTAGACATAATTATACTGAATGGGATCAAATACTATTAAAAGAAGGTTCCTTTCATCAATCTTTGAATCCTTACAAATTACCACAAAATAAAAAATGTCGTATGAATTATGACAAAAATATGTGCAAATCATCTTTAGAAATTTTAAATAAAACAATTATGATCCCTACAGATCCAAAAAACACAAAAAAAGATACTGATAACACAATAAGAAATATAAAAAGAGCTGCTTTAGCTTATATTAATAAAGAGAATATAAAGATTAAACAAAAAGCTATAGATAAGGGAAAATTTGATTATAGCGAAGATTAATTTAACTCTTCTGCTATATATTGTTTAATTATTGTATCCAAGATCTAATAGAATTATGTCAAAAAATGTTTTTGCAATTTCCCTAATATTTATTTCAATATTTTTTGGAACAACAATGGGTACTTTAATGAAATTAGCGCAAAATGATTTGAACGTTTATACTGCTGGTTTTTTGCGTTTCTTTCTTGGTTTCTTAATAATTTTACCATATATTTTAAAAACAAAATTTAAAGTGTATCAAACACCAAATCTTAAAATTCATTTAATTAGATCGAGTTTAAATTTACCTGCTATGTTGTTAGGTTTTGCCGCCTTATCATTAGTTCCTCTTGAAAAAATATCAGCTTTACATTTTATTGTACCTTTTATTGTGACTATATTGGCAGTAGTATTTTTAAAAGAAAAAATCAGATATTATAGAATAAGTGCTTTAATAATTGGCTTTATTGGTATGCTAATAATCTTAAGACCTGGCATTATTGATATTTCAATAGGTATACAAATGACCTTAATATCATCTTTTATTTGGGCTGTTGTAATAATTATAACAAAAAAACTTACCAAAGATGATAGTTCAATAACAATCTTAACGTATCAATACACTTTTATGACTATATTAAGTTTTTTTACTGTCATTTTGTTTTGGCAAACGCCATCTTTAATTAGCTTTTTTTATCTTTTATTAGCAGCAATATCTGGAACGATTTTACATATAGCACTTAATCACGCATATAAACTTGTAGATGTATCCATGACTCAACCTTTTTCATTTGTTGGCTTAATTATAGCTTCTTTATATGGATATTTTATTTTTGATGAAAAACCTGATTTATATACTTGGATTGGGGCTTTGATTATTTTTGTAGGGGTGACGTTAATAACGATAAGAGAAATTAAGCTAAATAAAGATTTGATTAAAAGTAAGATTAATATCAATTCTTAATTTGTAAAGAATATTTAAGATAAATATATCTTATAATAGACATATTTAGAACTCTAATGTGCCTAAATTGATATATAAAAAATTAATTGTGGTACTGATTAATAAAATAGTTCTTTTATTTTGCACTCTACTTGTAGTTAATTTGCTCCTAGTCAGTGCCACTATTATTTTTTAGTTTATCTGATAATAATAACATAATTATGACTATTAAATTTGAAAAAGCTTTAGTCAGAAAAGCTAATAAAAATATAGTAGGAGCTTTAAGTTCTAAAAACTTACACCCATCATTCATAAAAATTAATAATGAACATACTCATTATGTTAAGGCTTTAGCACATTCAGGACTTAATGTTTCTATTCTTGAATCATTAGATGATTTTCCTGATAGTATATTTGTTGAAGATCCAGGTCTAGTTTATAAAAATACTTACATCTCATTAAGGCCGGCTGATAAAACTAGATACGGAGAAAGTCCAATAATGGCAAAGGAAGTAAAAAAACTATTTGATGATATATATACTGTAAACAATGGTAACATTGAAGGTGGGGATATTTTAAGAATTAATGATCATTTTATTGTTGGTTTATCATCAAGAACTAACAAAAAAGGTGCTGAAAATTTATTAAGAATTCTTAATTCTTTAGGAGCTTCTATTGAAATAACCAATACTCCAAAAAATATTCTTCATTTTAAATCTGAGTGTAGCTTAATTGATGAAGAGACAATTTTATTAACTAAAAAAATGTTGGAGAATAATATTTTTAAAAAAAATTATAGATTTATTGAGATACCAAAAGGAGAAGAAATAGCTGCAAATTCACTTAGGATAAATAACAATTTATTAATTCCTTCTGGATGTCCGAAAACAGAAGACATGTTATCAAAAAATTATAATATAATTCCTCTACATGTTAATGAAGTTTTTAAAGTAGATGCAGGATTAAGTTGTATGAGTCTTAGATGGTGATTCTATTATAATCCAATACAGAAAATAATTTTTTCACAAAATAAACATAATTACAACATGCATTCGACAAAGATTATTTCTAGTATGTTTTCAACTATTTAAAAAGGAAAATAAATGTCATTATTAAAACTAAAAACTAAAACTGAACCATTGCATATATCTAAAAATATTAAAAATTATGATAATAAGATTAAAGAAGAGATCCTAGAACCAATTAAATTAAGTTCACTCATCATAGGAGAGGGTGCTACGATTAAAGGAGAAATTAAAGAAGAAAATGAAATTACCATTCAAGGAAATGTAGATGGTGATATTGAATGCAAAGACTTAATTGTTGGGAAAACAGGTTCCGTAAAAGGTAAAATAAAGGCAGACACCTTGTATGTAGAAGGAAATATTGAAGGTGAAATTAATGTTCGAGAACTCTTAAAACTAATGTCATCAAGTTATATATCCGGAAAAATCTCCTATGGTAGTGTTCAAATTAATGAAGGGGGTAAATTGATTGGTGAATTAGAGTTTAAGGATAAAAATATTGTTCAAGAAGAATTTAAAGATTGGAAAACATTATGATGTTACTTGATCTTTTAATTATTTTTTGCGTCGGTATGTATTTAGTTTTTAAAATTTCTAGTTCTTATTAAATTTAATTATTCATTAAAAATTTACTATTTTTTAAATCTGGGCAGTCTTTAATGTCGTGATTGTAATAATCATCATTATTATAATCTAAATATTCATTACCTGATTCTTTGTACATAATATCTTTTGTACTATCTAAAATATGCGATCTACTATTATTTAAATTTTTTCCACACTTAGAAGGGACTCCTAATGTATGAAGTAATTCATGCAAAATAGTAGCTTCTGCATCTCCAAAAGTTAAATCATTTACATCATTTAAATGGTCATTTTTAGTGCACGTAAATATTCGTTTTTTGTTTTTAAGAACTAAATCGTTGCCAATATATTTTTTAAAGCGTGAAAAAGTATAATAAATAGAAATATTTCCATCAAAATCTGCTTTGCCACAAATATCAAAATTGATATATTTTCTTCTCTCCCAACCTTCAAAAAAGATTATAAATTTTTTATTATCAAAGTTATTGAATTTATTTTTATTCAAAACAATAATGTTCTTTATTTTCTCTGAGATATCTATTCTTTTAGTGTTGCTTTTATTTTCTTTATTATCAAACCAATTCATTGTTTTATTAACACGAAAAAATGTAACATCTAGCTGATTTTTATCATTTAAATCAAAACGTAATTGTTGATTTTGCGATTTATCTAAAAACCAATGATTAATAGCCAATATGGAAGATTCTATATTTAAATAAACATCAAATTTTCTATCTTTTCTTTCACAAGGAAGTAAAAAAACTGCATGAATTTGATTACCTTTAATAACATCAGGACTATCTTTAAATGATCTTCCTTTTATATAATCATCATCATAAATTATTAAATCAACATCAATATTGTCATCACAGGCATCAGGTAAAGCGGTTTTAGGAACAAGAAATTTCCAATCTTCATTAATGAATTGTAAATATATAACAAAACCACAAACAATAACAAAAAACCCAATCATGGGAATTATAAAATAACGATGCATTTATATATTACTTTACAATATTAATTTTTATCAACAATGTTAAAACTATAATTTTTTGGAGAACTACAGAGTAACAAAAAAAGGGATGTTAAAAAAAATAGCCCTTAATTTTTATTCAAATTTTTCTGAATAATAATAAGGAATAGCAATTACTAATATAAAATAAATGGCAAAAAATCCCAAAGTTAATGGAAGAATTTCTCCTGTAGGAATTGAAGAGAAAGGACCAAAGACAAAACCATAAATTAAAAAAAATATGTTGGTTAACATAAATATATACCCACCTATTTTCTTAAGATTAAATAATTGATAAATACAATAAGCTAAAATAAGTTGAGCAATTATAAATACCAAAAAATCCACCGTTGATAACTGAATATTAATATCAAAACCAGGGAACTCAATACCTTTACCTGATAAATGCCCGCCAATAATTCGAATATTTGTATCAATAAAATCTATTGATAATAAAAATAACATTATCCAATAAATTGGTTTAAATAATTTTTCTTTCATAATTACACCTATAATTTTTTTTAAAAATAATAATATTTATTTTAATTAATCAATAATAATTTGTCTATTTTTATTTGTTAGATGAAATTCTAATTTAGGTAAACCTTTGGATATATTGATTAAATCTGATTGAATTAAATTATTTATAATATTTCTAGTATTATTAACTTCAGGATGAAAAAGAGAAATTTTATTTAATGTAACGGTACTATTAGAAAGATTTTTTGAAGGATGTATGTTTTTTGGCCACTCTATCAAGAAAGGGAAAACTCCATTGCCAATTAATGCGCCATCTGATGGCACTGTTACCTTCCAAGTTAAATCACCTCGTGATAATTGGAGTATTTCACCAGGATAATAACCACAATTATGTACTGCATCTTCAATATTATCAACCGCAAGAACCCAGCATAAAGATCGTGGTGATTTTTTGATTTTTTCTTTTGTATCTAATTCATCTAAGGAAAACCATCTGGGCTGAGAAGGGGGATCAACATTTGGATTGATTGAAATTACTTCAAAATATATCTCTGTTTGTAATTTTAATAGCTTATTATGCGTTCCCATTACTTTATGTTCTCCGCCAGGTAAAAGTTTAGTATTAAGCTTGTTTTCTAGAATGCGAGTTCCTGAAATAAGATTATCAGCACCAATAACTATATGATCAATTCTTCCATTCATTTTATTATATACAAACTTTTAAATTAATTTTAGATTAGAATAAAGTAAGATAATTTATGTCTAAAACTTATGATTATATTATTGTTGGAGGAGGTACATCTGGAATTGTTACTGCTTCAAAATTAATTAAAAAAGGTGCATCAGTTTTAATTCTTGAAGAGGGTATAAAAAGCAATAGCTTGTTATTGTCAATGCCAGCAGGTTGGATAAAAGGATTGGAAAATAGTCCTTATTTACGATTTTACAAATCTATTCCACAAAAACAATTGAATGGACGTCAACACGATATTGCACAAGCAAAAACATTTGGTGGTGGCTCAAAAGTAAATGGTATGGTTTACATGAGAGGTAAACCTTCTGATTACAATAAATGGCAACAAGAAACCGGTGATAGTAGTTGGAATTGGGATACTATGCTCAAACATTTTGTTAAATTAGAGAACAACGAGAGGATTAGAAATAATTTCCATGGAAACGACGGACCTTTGCAAGTGTCTGATCCAGGGTATGTTGTTGAGGGATCTAATTTATATATTAAAACAATGCAAGAATTAGGCTTACCTCATAATTCTGACTTTAATGACGGCGATCAATATGGAGTAGGGCTAATGCAATATACAATTGGTAATGGAAAAAGATGTGATGTTGTCAGTGCTTTTCTAGAACCAATTAAAAATGATAATAATTTACATATTAAATTAAATACAATTGTCACAAAAGTAATATTAGATAAAAAGAAGGCAATTGGCGTTGAGTGCATTTCTCAAGGTAAGGAAAATAAATATTTTGCTAGTGAAATTATATTAACTTCAGGTGCCTTAGTAACTCCTAAAATATTAATGCACTCCGGAATTGGTGAAGAAGAACAATTACAAAAATTTAACATTCAAGTTATCGAAAATTTAAAAGGTGTTGGAAAAAATTTACAAGACCATCACGAAGTTCCAGTTATTTCCAAAACAAAACCAGGTTATGGATATTTTAATCAGGATAGGGGATGGAGAATGATAAAAAATGGAATACAATATTTATTATTCAATTCAGGACCAGTTAGATCACAAGGGGTAGACTGTTGTTCTTTCTTTAATCCTGAAAATTTAACAGATCCAAATGATCCCAAAATTAAACTTTATTGTGTGCCAATCATGTATACGGATAGAGACACAAAAGGAATTACACCTGATCATGGATTAACGCTTACTTCATGTTTAATGAATCCAAAATCTAGAGGCGAAGTTACTATTCAATCATCTAATCCTTTAGATTTACCTCTAATCAATCCAAATTTTTTAAGTCATAAAGAAGATATTGAAACTATTTTAGAAGCTGTAAAATTAGCGAGGAAAGTAATTAAAACAAAACCTCTTTCAGATATTGTTGTAAAAGAGTTTTTACCAAGTGATTCCATCATTACTGATGCAGATCTAATCAATTATTGTAAAAAAATGATTAAAACTAATTGGCACCCAGTAGGAACATGCAAAATGGGGGATGATAAAGATGAAATGGCTGTTTTGAATACTAAATTAGAAGTTAAGGGAATAAAAAATTTAAGAGTATTTGATGTTTCTATGATGCCAACTATTTTGGCTGCTAATACGAATGCACCTGCGATGGCTATAGCAGATAAAGCAACTGATATACTAATAAAATGAATAATACATCTATAAACGAAGTTTTTAAATTAGGATTAAAAAAAGATAAACCAAGACGATTAAACCAAACGTGGATAAAAGATATTGGCTATGATCAAGCACCTTATTACAATGAAAAAATGGGACTCTATGAACTTGAAGATTTTTTAGAAGTTGCTGCTAAAGATATAGATCATGTAAAAATAACAACAAATCAAATTTTAAATAGTCCTGATGCATGGCTTAAAAAAAAGATTGCAACTTATAAAAAATATAAAGTTCAACCCTATTTAGATCATACTTATTTTATGAAGGCATATGAGATTGATGAAGTTGATAATGCTATAAGATTAGGTAAAAATTTAGGTTTTGAGTATATTGAGTTTATGAGTACTTATGATGAAGTTTCAGCAGATACGATATTAAAATGGATAGAAATTTCCAATGAAGTAGGATTAAACATGTTCTATGAACATCATCCAAAAAAAAATTGGTTTAAAACAAATGATGATGTGACTTCGACATTCAAAGATATCGTTTCTATGGCAACTCCTTTTATTGAAAATGATGCTAAAATGTTAGTAATGGATCATGAGGAATTTGAACTTCAAAATAATTCAGGAAAGTTTAATTATGATGAAATAATAGAACATTATGGAAAAGAAAATATATGTTTTGAAGTAACATCTCCAAAGGAAGGAAATGATAGGTGGTTATTTGATCTAAAAAAATATTTCAAACTCTTTGGTACTGATATTAATGTATGCAATATAATGCCAAGTCAAATTTTACTAATTGATAGTTTAAGATATGATCCAGACTTAGAAATCATCCCCAAAAGACTTTAATTAATTTTTTCCTAATAGGTTAACTAAAACAACACCTATAATGATAAAAATTAATCCAATAAATGCATAAAAGTTTGGCCATTGGTTAAATCTTAAAATACCTAAGATTGTAGTAGCAATAATACATAATCCTGCAAATGTAGCGTAGGTATAACCTGCTGATATTGTTTTCATCACCTGGGATAAACAATACATACATAGAACAATTGTTAAGGCACTTAATAGGGAGGGGAAAAGTTTTGTAAAACCCTCCGCCTCTTTAGCAAAAATATTTGAAGCTGTACCAAAAGCAACAGCCGCAAGAAGAAAGCTATAAGTTATAAATATACTCATATGGTACTATGCACAATACCATTAACCAACTCTATTAGCTATATCCTCATCAACGAAAACTTTAGATTCTTGTTCTTTTTCTTTTTTATAATTAACGACCAATTGAGCTATACAATTGTCAATTTTATATTCGTGTTCTTTTCGATATTGTAAATTTACTCGTATAGGAACTTTAAAACTAACACCTGGGATAGTGTAAATTTCTAATTCATATCTTCCTTTGTAGAGAGTTTTAAAAATGTTAGTGTTTCCTTCTCGATCAAATTCATAATATTCAGCTCCAACACCTCTGTATGTACTTCCAGCAGATCGCATGCCTGCTAATATTTCCTTATCATCTTTTGTGATTATAGAGCCGTATAATTTAATATCATATACATCTAATTCATGTGAATCTGGATCCATCACACTCATTTGTATAGCACTTACATCAAAACGAGTAACAATAGTGTTATTATCTTTTAATAAGTAATAATATTCAATAATAAATTTTCTTCCACTCATATCAAAAGTAGAAACTTTGGTACCGCAAACAAATGGTTGGCCTGAGTCGTCCTTTTCAACAATCCAATCTATAGTATAGAAACGAAAATGTTTCTCTGTTGTTTCATATTCATAAGTTACTTCTGCATAGGAGGTTGTAGCAGAGACAAGATATAATATGATTAATACAAGTGATATTAAAAATAATACAATTCGTTTAGTTATCTCTGCCACAAAAAAGTAATAAAAAAAAACTTAGTCGAAAAGAAGTCTAAAATATGAATTTTTAAAGAATATTAAAATGTCACTTATTGTTAATAACAAGTTAATTTGATATTCTATTTTATTTAATATGAATATCTGTAAAGATAGAAAATAGATGAAATTTTTTTTATTATTTTTTTTGATCATATTATTTTCCAATAATGTTTTCGCAATTAAAACAAATGTTGTTTTGACAGGATTTTCAATAAATGCTGAGTATAAAGATCTTGAAAGATCTGCATATTACACAAATAAACTCTTGAATAAATATAATGGGAAGCAAAATATTATTGATCAGACACTACATAAAGAAATTAGATCAAATACTTTTAATCATATAAATATTTTAGAAGACTCTTCATTAATATCAAATGAGACAAGTAAAATTGCCGTATCAGTTTTTTTGGATCAAGAATTATTTGAGGAATTTAAGTTACCTGAAGAAGATTGTAAAAAAATTAAAATTTCGAATTGTTATATTTATAATATTAATAATTATTTCCAAATTATTTTTTTTGATTTTGATAAAATGACTTTTTTAAAAGCCATTCCTTTTCAAAGCATTTATATTAGCGATCCTTCACCAAAATTAGATGATGATCAAATTGTAAATTTATTTATAAAATCTTATGAAGATGGAAAATGGCTGAAAGACCCATCATCAAATCAAGTATTAAAAAATAATAATGATACTTTTATCAGTATAATGAAAGATATAAAAATTAATGAATTTTATGATTTTTATATTGGAGTTAATCCATCAGATAATGGTTTCTTAGTCAATAATGAGAAAGTAGTTAATTTAATACCAGACTCTTTTATTAATAATATGCATCTTCTAAAAAGAAACATAGCAAATACTTTTTTAGGTGAACTTGCATTAAAACATAATTTAGTAGTAGTTCCTTATTTTGAAGGTGTTGGGGTAGGTAATAAAATAAGAGGGAAGTACGCTGATCAAAGCGAAGCTTTCCTTCTTCAAATACCAGAGCCAACTTATTTTATTGATTTTAATCTTAGGGGCTTTGTTAAACAAAAATATAAAAAAGATGCAAAAGTCAAAGGTCTTACTTGGTACGTGTATGGTGCCGGTATTAATTTACGTTTTTATGAACCTTTACTAGATAAAGAATATTTAAATATTAAAATGACAAAAGCTGATTTTAAAAAAATTCCTGATATTTTGACGTTAAATAAAACTAATGAATATATTAATATTATCAATTTAACTTACAAACCTTTGGCTATAGAATTCTCTAATATAATTAATTCTGATTTTAAAAATAATAAAGACGTGGAATGGCTTAAAAAGATTACTAAAAATCAGACAAATAAGAAGGAAATACTTGAATTCAAGAAATTTGTAGATAAACTCTCTTCTGTAAAATGAAAATATTTATAGCTATTTTATCAACGTCGCTTTTATTATCCTTAAATTTATTAGCTGTTACCTACAACGAGGTGGCTGAAGTTACATACAAAAAATTCAAAGGAAATGAGAAGCAAGTAATTATGGATAAAGCATTTAAGATAGCTTGTCTTAAAGGGTTAAAGAAATATGTAAATACCTTTGACGATGCTAAGTATCAAAATTATAGAAAAGTTAAAAATAAAGTTGAAGATAATTTTTTAGACTATTTAGTTTGTGATTTTGTTGATGATGATCTCTTAAAAAAAGAGAAAAAATACATGGTTACAGTAAGAATAGAAATTTTTGAAAAAGAAATAAATGCATTGTTAATTGATAATAATACAAGTGCAGCAAACAATATTAAATCAGGAATTGCTCTTGTTATGTTTGCCCTTCAAGTAGACGGTGCAAAATCTTTTGACATAAAAGACTACCAACGATCTGATACTTCAAATACAGAAAATGCTTCTCAAGTAGAAGCCTCAGATGGAGTTGAAACAATTTCTAATAGTGAAGTCACTACCAGTGAAACTTCAACAACTGGAGGCAGTGATGAAAGTAAAAGTGACATTATACAATCCTCCTATTCTGAAAAAGCTACAGAAGACTTTTTAGGAGCTTTTACTGAAGAATTCACGATGACAAACTTTGAGCTAACTGATGTCTATATGCTTTTTGATGATGATATTTCCGATATTTATGATGAAATGAAAACAGAAATTGAAGAAGGGGGACAGCCTAAATCGCGGACTAAAGCTAAAGTTATAGGTATGATACAAAAAAATCATAAAGATATAGGGCATGTTGTTTATGCAAAAGTGTATCTAGGGCAAAAAGAAATAGATCAATCAACTGGAAATATTAAAATTACTGCCCAGGTAAATGGCGAAGTATGGAATATTACCGATAGAAGACCAAAACTTGTATCATCAGTTAGTCCTGCAGTGTTTGCTGGCTTAGGCTCTACACTTGATGTAGCAAGAACAAATGCTCTTAAACAATCTTCTGAAAATTCATCAAAGACAATAATTAATATTTTGTCTAATTAACAAAGTGTTTTTTTTTAAAAAATTTGTATTTATTACTTTTGTTTTTATTTCTTTAAATGTTAATGCAAATCAATTTAGTTCAATAAGTCCAAGTTCTCTAAACATTGCCAATACAAATGAGATAGCTAATTTTCTTAACAATAAAATTATCGAAGGTATTTATTCTGACGGTTCAAATTTTATTGAAATATTTCAGGCCAATGGCAATTTTGAATTTGAAATGCTATCTGGACAATACAAAGGTTTATATAGAGGTAAGTGGAAAGTGGAGAATAATAAAATTTGTTTTTTATATGATGGGACTAATCAGTATGATTGTGTCATTCTTTATCACGCTAAGGATAGTAACGGTAATTTACAAGTGTTCTTTGGAACCAATGAAGAAATTTTTTCTCAAATAACTAGTGTTAATGATATTAATTCTTCAAACTCTTTAACCAATAATTCCAACCAAAGAACTACTCCTAACGCTGCTGCTCCTGAGGGCACAGAACATATAAGTGATGTTGATATTGTCACCGTTGGTGCCAATTACTTAAATTACCCAAGTGATAATGAATTATCTGAATTAAGTTTTGATATGAGTAAAGACCAAGTTATTCAAGTTTTAGAAAATAATGGTTGTAAAATTATGACCAAATGGAAGAGAAGAGTAATAACTAAAGGTCAAAAAGATTCAAGAGATCTTAAAAGCAAGTGTTTTACAAAAAAAATGATTGTTGTAGGTTTTGAGGATAATGGCACAATGGAATTTATTGCAGATGCTCATTATATGGGCAATGAACTATCTAAACAGTTTTTAGATAACTATGATAAAAATAGAGTCAGATTGAGAATTGAATCTTTTCAACGTTATTCGCCAACTTTAATTTATAATATTGGATCTAAAAATGCTATTTGTCTTAATAAAGAATGCTTAGAAGTTGTATGGAGAGATAGTTTGAGAAAAGAGCTAGCGTTTTTATATCTTAATCCAAAAGGATCTCTTGGAAAAGCTTTTGCCAACAAAACTATTGAGTCATTCAAAATATCAATTGAAAGACCAAATGATAAAGGGTGCGTTATTACTGAGGACAATCCGTGCATGATTGTAAAAGCTAAGTATGTAGATCCCTCAATACAATATTTAAATATGTATATGAATGGGCCTAGGACACCAGAAAGGGAGTCCTTACGAAATATGTATACCAATTATATACAAGCACAAATACTTGCAGCTGAAGCATTAGGATTAGTTGATGTGGCATCAGATTTAAAACTGTTACTAGAATATATTGTCTCAGATCCTGCGCAATTAGATATGGAGAGGGTGACAACGAGAATTTCTAATGGAACCAATGAGTTATTCAAAAACACTAATAGTGGCCAAAATAATGAAGAAGCTAAAAAGAAAATTGATGCCGCTCATGTGTATGCTGCAAAAGCAGGGGGTGAAGGTGAGTTATTTTTTAATTCTATAGCTGCAATTTTTAGTTCAGCCAGTTTTGAGGATGCGGCAGCTGCATCAGAGGTTGCGAGCCGTACAAAAGGAAACCTCGCTTATTTTTACCAAGCGTTAAAAAAAATTAGAGAAGCAAAAAGCATTGATTTAGAATCAGAAACGCAAGAAGAATTTGGTGATGCAGAAGGTATAATTGAAATTTTGTAATGAAATATTTTATAGCAATATTTTTTATATTCTTCATAACTTCAAAGTCTGCATTTACTAATACGATTGAATACATTGATGTTAAAGCTAAAGGTATTGGGTCATCTTATACGGAAGCACTCAATAATTCCTTATCTAATGCAATTGCGCAAGTAAATGGGAGAAGTATTGAAACACAAACTTCGTTAAAAAAGATTTCACAAACCATTAGTACAAATCAAGATAGTTCTTATTACTCATCTAAAGAGTTTCAAAAAATTATCAAAGAACAAACACAGGGTTATGTGTCAAGCTTTAGAGTACTAAGTGAGGATAAATCGTCAAATAATGTCGTTAAAATTTCGATCTCTGCAAAGATTGGTAAATTTAAATTAAAAAAATCTGCTCAAAGAAAAAGAATAGCAGTAATGCCTTTTTATTATTTTGATCAATCTTTTAAGTTAATGGATGACGTTGTATCAAATAGTAAAGTAGATGATTTATTAATACAAAATTTAGTTTCATACCTTGTGCAAACAAGAAAATTTACTGTTTTGGATAGAGAGTATCTGAATCATATGAATAGTGAATTAAATATTATTAAAACTAATCAAACAAATATTGAAGAAACAGTAAAGCTCGGTCAAAAATTATTCTCGGATTATATAATGGTTGGTACTTTGCAAAAATTATTTACGGAAGAAAAAACTATTAAGATTAAAAACTCTAATAATTCTGTTTCTTCCAAAAAAGCCTTTATTGAGTTTAGCTATAGAATTATCGATATCCCAACTTCACAAATTATGTTTTCAGATGATTACACAGGAGTGTTTGATATTGAAGAAAAAGATATCGTTTCCCTAGATGGGTATATAATTAAAAAAGCATCTTTAGAAATTGGGAGTACAATTTTAAATGCTATATATCCGCTAAGATTAGAAAAAATATCTGGTGATACCGCCTATATAGGTCAAGGAGGATTAGAAGTAGAAATCGGAGAGGAATTCACCATAATTGAACTTGGTGAGAAAATTAAAGATAGCTACACAAATACATATATTGGAAGAGAACAAAAAGAAGTTGGTAAATTACAAATATCTCAAGTTAGCGCCAAACTATCAAGTGGAAAAATAGTAGAGCAAGCTTATAATTTAGAAGACAATTTTGAGCCTAAAAAATACATTTTAAGAAAAATTGATACAAACATCTCAGATATTGATATAGCTAAAGAAAAGATTAATCAAAAAAAGAAAAAGGTGACAACAGATGACGATTGGTAAAAAATTATTTATTATTTTAGCTTTATCATTTTCATTTTTAATAACTAATATTACGTATGCTGTTGAAACTAATGAAGAATTTGCAATAGATAAGCCCTCAATCAAATTACATAAAAAATCTGGTCAATCTAAAAAAATGGCTGAAGATTTTGTTAGAAAATCAAAGAAATGGAAAATAGGTTTAAATACGCGTGTAGAAGAGAAGGGGGGAGATTTTTTTGTATCTGTTGGAACTAGCGGTATTGCTTTTGATAATAGCTTTGCTAATTTTGGAGATGCTAGACAAGATGCATTTGATATCGCTTTCTTGGAATCAAAAAAACAATTTATCAAATTTATGGGTCAACGAATTTCAACAAATATTGTTAATGAAAGAAAACAAGGATCATACGCACAGCCTCCTGAACCAGGAACTTCTGAAATGGA
>CABXJB010000009.1 GCA_902512415.1 uncultured Alphaproteobacteria bacterium | reverse complement strand
GCGGTCCTTGTAAACAATTAACGCCAATCTTAAAAAAAATAATTTCAGCATCTCCTGATAAGATAGTTTTAGCCAAGATTAATATAGATGAAAACCAACAAATAGCGGCGCAACTAAGAATTCAATCTATACCTGCTGTCTTTGCTTTTAAGGATAAGCAGGTGGTCAACGCTTTTCAAGGGGTTATTCCAGAAACAGAAGTTATAAAATTCTTAGAAAAATCTCTTGGGGATAAACTTATAAATAATTATGAAGATTTTTATAACGAGATTAAAAAATTATTTGATAACAATAAATTTAATGAAGCCAAAAATCTTCTAGAGGAATTTATTGCAGAAAATCCTGAAGAAGTTGCGGGTATTTGTTTTTATGCTGAAAGTTTGATGGGTTTGGGTGAAATTAACTCAGCTGAAGATTTTTTAAAGTCTTTAAGTGATGAGATGAACAAAAAAGAAAAAATAAAAAAAATCCAGCAGAAAATTATATTAGTTAAAAAAGCTGATCAAGGCCCATCATTAGAAAAATTAAATGAAGACCTTGCAAGTGCTCCTAGCAATCTTGATATTGTATTTAAAATTACAGACATACACTTTGCAAATAATAATTTTGAAAACTGTTTTGAAATTTTATTAGAGCATTACCCTAAAAATAAGGAAAAAATTAAATCTAAAATGATAGAGTATTTTGATGTGTTGGGCTTCGAACATGAGGCAACTATTTTGTATAGAAAGAAACTTTCTAGTATTATGTTTTCATAATATGCGGTTTCCTGTTTTCCCCCTTAATGGTGCGTTATTATTTCCAAATACAAATTTACCACTAAATATCTTTGAAAATATATATATTGATATGGTTGATTATGCTTTATCTAACGGTAGATTAATAGGCATGATCCAAACAAAAAAGAATAATGATTTTTTTAAAATAGGTTGCCTTGGTAAAATTACGAATTTTACTGAAACTTCTGACGGAAGATATCAGATAAATCTAGAAGGGAAATCCAGATTTAAAATAAATAAAATTTTAGATAACAAACTCAAATTTATTTTAATTGATGGAGAAGAGTTGGAATATACCAGTAATTTTAAAAAACAAACATCGACACTAGGTATAGAACTCTTATCTGGTTTTAAAAAATACTTAAAAATTAAAAAAATAGATTTTAATACGTCAGAGTTTGAAAGTTTAGATGCTCTTAATCTTGCAAAAATTATTTGCGTAATTTCTCCTTTGGACTATCTTACAAAACAAATGTTGTTGGAGTTTAATAGTTCTGATGACTTATGTAAAAACTTAATATCAGTTTTAGAAATGGAAATTAATAATATTGGAAAAAGTTCTAAAATTAATTAAACGCCCATAGCATATTTAGTTATTTGATTTTTTAATGATTGGTTTTTTTCTACAAAACCAACACCTATATTGCTCAACAATCGATATAAGTTTCCAGGTTTTATAAAGTGTGAGTTTAGTTTGTCTGTTAATTGAAAAAGTTGAAATGCCTTGTGGTAACTATTATCATTATAAGTTTGGCAAAATGAATCACTCCCGATATCAGTGGTATTTTTTTGACTAATTTCATATAGGTTTTTTACGTCATTTATTCCAAGATTCCATCCCTGACCAGCTATTGGGTGAATAGAGTGAGCTGCGTCACCAACATATATTAACCGTTGGTTAATAAAAGATTCATTAATGTGTGCGGATAAAGGGAATATTTGAATAGAATTAATTTTGTAAATGCTACCAACTATCTTTCCAATTTTTTCCTCCATAAAACTTCTGATAAAGATACTTTCACAGCTTGTTAATTTTTTCAGGAACTTTTCACTATTTGACCAAATTACACTACTTTGTGAGATACCTTTTGGTGATTTCATTGGCAGAATTGCTAAAGGACCAGTCTTATAAAAAATTTCAAAAGCTGTATTGTTAAGTTTTTTTTCATGAACAAAGTTTAAAACTAGTGCGCTTTCATTATATTTTTTTTTAAAAATTTTAGTTCCAACTATTGTTCTAATTTGACTATTTTTTCCATCTGCGGCAATAATTATTTTTGAGTTGATTATATTTTTTTTTGAAAAAGCTCTAGAATAACCTTTCTCAAATTTAATATCAATTAGATCAAAATCATAATGAATATTTGTTTTTTTATATTTCTTTAGTTGATTTACTAGAATTTTGCTAAACTTTTTATTTTCTACCACATAGCCAAGTTTTTTATTCTTTATTTGATTATTAAAAAGTATTTTATTACTTGAAGATCTATCGTAAACCTTGATAGTTTTAACTGGTTCTGCATTATTTTTTATGTAGCTCCACAAAGACAAGCTTTCTAAAAAGTTCTTAGACCCTTCTGAAACCGCTACTGTCCGAGTGTCTCCAAAAACTTTTTTAGGGTTATTAAAATTTTTTTTATCTATTAATGTAACTTTATAATTAAGATTGGAAAGGCTGTGTGCCGCGACTAGACCAACAAGTCCAGAACCAACAATAAGCACGTCTGTATTGAATTCTTTCATAATTTTCTTCGAATTACCTTATTCTATATGTATTACAAATTATATTATAAATTATGTTTAAGTATGGTGGTTTAAAATTATTATTTTTAAAGGTTTTTTTTGGACTTTTATTAATTTTCCTATCTTCATTTTTGTTTATTAGTATTTTTAGTTACAGTCCAAATGACCCGGGTATTGGTAAATTAGTTGGAAAAAATGAAATTTCTAATTTTTTTGGTTTTTGGGGGTCAATTTCTTCAAGTTTTTTTTTGATGTTATTTGGCACAGCATCATTAATTTTAATAAGTTTTATTGGTTACTCTGGTGGATTATTAATTCTGGGATTAAAATTAAATAGTCCTTTTTTGAAGTTTTTTTTAATTCTTTTATCTGTGATGTTTATAAACATCTCATTATTACTTCAGCAGATTTTTGAAATACAGTCTGGAATATTGTCTAAAATAATATTTGATATTTACGAATTTTATTTACCATTTTTAGTTAATGAATATTTGTATAGAGCACTAAATGCTCTGTGTTTTTTATTAATTTCAATTGTTTTGCTGATATATTGTTTTTCTATAAGAATTGGTTTTTTAAAAAAAGTTTTGTTAAAAAGTTTTAATTTAAATTATTTAATTATTTTTAAACCACTAAAATCAATCGCCACACCTAAAACAAAAACCACAAGGAAAAGTGAACCTACAATTTCGAAAAGAGCAAAAAGCTTTACAAACAAAGCTGGGGATAACAAAAAACTTTATGATAGTGAGTTTATTTTTCGCCTACCTGAAACTAGTTTTTTAATAAAATCTAATACAGGAAATTCTCAAAAGAAAGAAGTAGAAAGCTTAAACAAAGAAAACTCTATAAAACTTGAAAGGATTTTAGAAGAGTACGGCATAATTGGAAAAATTGTTGGTTATAAAACAGGTCCAATTGTTACGCTGTATGAATTTATTCCTAATGCAGGAATAAAAGCAAGTAAAGTTATTGGTCTTGCTGACGATATTGCAAGAGCAATGTCATCTGTGTCAGCTAGAATATCCTCTCAACCTGGCAAAACAAGTTTAGGAATAGAAATACCAAATCTAAAAAGACAAGATGTTATGTTTGGTGATTTAGTTGAAAGTCCAAAGTTTTATGAACTAAATAACTGTCTTACCCTAGCCTTAGGAAAAGATATATCTGGTCAGCTAATATTTGCAGATTTAGAAAAAATGCCCCATCTTTTAATTGCTGGTACTACAGGCTCAGGAAAGTCTGTTGGTATTAACACTATAATAATGAGTATACTTTACAGGTTTAAGCCTGATGAATGTAAGCTTATTTTAATAGACCCTAAAATGCTTGAATTAAGTATTTATGAAGACATTCCACATCTATTAACACCTGTTGTTACAAATCCCAACAAGGCTGTTTTTGCTTTAAAGTGGGTTGTTAAGGAAATGGAAGAAAGATACAGGTTAATGAGCTCACTTAATGTAAAAAATATAAATTCTTATAATGAAAAATCAAAAAAAATACTTTCTACTGGAAAAAAATTATACAAAAGTGTTCAGACGGGAATTGATGAGGAAACAAGGCAGCCAGTTTTAGAAAAAAGAGAAATCCCTTTAGAGAGAATGCCTTTTATAGTTGTTGTTATTGATGAAATGGCCGATCTTATGATGGTGGCAGGAAAAGAGGTTGAAAATCTTGTACAAAGATTAGCGCAGATGGCTAGAGCTTCGGGAATTCATTTAGTAACTGCTACACAACGACCAAGTGTAGATGTAATAACCGGAACAATTAAAGCAAATTTTCCGAGTAGATTAAGTTATAAAGTTGCAAGTAAGTTTGATAGCAGAACAATTCTAAATGAAATGGGAGCTGAGCAATTGCTTGGAAGTGGGGATATGTTGTTTTTAGAAAATGGGGCAAACCTAAAAAGGCTTCATGGTGGATACATATCAGAAAGTGAAATTGAAAAAGTTGTTAAATCAATAAAGGAACAAGCTATCTTTGATCAAAAAAATGAAATTACACTTGAAGATAAAAACAAGGATGGATCAATGGTGTTTGGCTTCGATGATGGAGAGGTTGATGCTTTATATACTAAAGCAGTGAATATAGTGATAGAACAACAGAAAGTATCAACAAGTTATATTCAACGTTATTTACAAATTGGATACAATAGAGCAGCAAGGATTGTGGAAAAAATGGAAGATGAAGGAATAATTACTGAGGCAAATAATGCAGGTAAAAGACAAGTTCTTAGAAAAAATTAATTTTTTAGTTTTCTTTTTTATTTTGTTTGTTTCTAACAACCTAATTGCAGAAAATTTACATGATAAAATTTTTAATTATAATGATAAACTAAAAAATAGTTCAGCAAACTTTATACAAACTAGCTCTAATAACCTTCAAGAAGGTAAGATTTTTTTTGGTAAAAATAGAATAAAAATTGTTTATGAAAAACCTCAAAAAATTACAATAATCTTGTCAGAAAAAAAAGGTGCTTATATAAATCATGAACTCAGGGAATCTCATTTTTTTGCAACAAAAAAAAGTTACGTTAGATTTTTTTTTGATGTGTTTAACAAAAGAGATCACATAGAAAAAATAAATATAAAAAACTCTTATAACAAGATTGAAGTTAGTGAAAAAATTGAAATAGATAGAATTTTTTACAATGTAAAGCTGACTTATGAAAATGAACCAATTAAACTGAGGTTGTTAGAAATCAAAAACGAAGAAGAAACAATACAGATGGGGTTTTTTGATCACAAAAAAGAGGGCGGTTTTGAAAAAAAATTTTTTTCTATGGCAGACCCTTACTTAAATTAAGATACTAAAAAAACACTGTTATCTTTTGATAGTATTTTTATTTGACTGTTTATTTTATATAGTTTTTTTCTAATCCTTGTTAGGTGACTCTCCACTGTTTTTGTTTCAGTGTCTATTCTTAAACTTAAAACATCTTCTAAAAAAAAAAATTTTTCAATCTTATTTCTTTCGATAAGTAAAGTTAATATATTTTTTTCAGTTGTGGTCAAAAAAATCTCTTCTTTTGTTTTTGTATTAATTATCTTTTCTCCACAAATTTTTATATCACTATAAAAAAAATCTTTAGACATAAAAAGGTCTGTTACATCATCTTTAAATTTATTAATATTTATATTGCCATTAAATACTTTTGTATTAACATTTTTATCTTGATCCTTTTGATTTGAAAAAAAAATTACCACATTGTTATTTACAAAAAATTGCTCGTTTAAGATTTTTGGTAAACTTTCGTTTAATAATAGAAGTATGTTTTTGTTTATAAAATTATTTTTTTTAATAATTTCAATGGGCATAGTGTGAATTTCAAATTCTTTAAATATTTCCTTAATAATACCTTGAATAGGTACTTCAGTATAAAGAAAGAATTCTTTCATTGTCTTTTTCCAAATAAAACCGTTCCAAGCCTTATATATTGTGGATCAAGATTGAGAGCGTCCATGTAGTCTGAGCTCATTCCTATGCTTGGTCTTCCTAATCCGAGCTCTTTGGTAAGATCGTTTATTATTTGGAAGTGTTTGTTTGGGTTTTCGTTGACAGGCGGGATACACATTAATCCTTTTATATTTTTTATGCCGTATGTCTTGCACAGATCTAAAAAGTTTTTTGCATCTTCAGGAAATACACCGCTTTTGGAAACCTCTTTACCTGTGTTAATTTGAACGAAAAACGATTTTTCTTGAATTATTTCAGAGAATTTTGCAAATTCTTTTAAAAGCTTTATTCTATCAAGGGTATGAATAACATCAAACAACTTTAGTGCTTGTTTGACTTTGTTAGATTGTAAAGGTCCTGTTAAGTGTAATTTGACTTCACTGTTTCTTTTTTTTATATTTTCAAACTTAAGTCTAGCTTCTTGCACCCTATTTTCTCCAAAAATGTCTAATCCGCAGGATATTGCATTTTCAACATCTTCCAAGGGATGATTCTTAGAAATGGCTATAATTCGGGTTTTTTTACCTAAAAAATGTATATATTTCTTTATTTCTTGGTATTTATCAAAATTGAACATAATAATTTGTTGTATATTTACAACACTCTTTAATAAACTTATTAATTTTTTAAGCTTTTTTTGTACATTTTTCAAATTTTTAATAAATACCATAAATAATGAAAGAAAAGTCTTTCATTAATTAATGAATATTCATTAACTCAAAAGGAGTAATTATGAAAAAAGAACTATTAATGGCTTCTGCTTTAGTATCAACTCTTGGTGCAGCATCTGTTGCAAATGCAGTTACTGCTACTATGGCTGGAAGTATGAAAGTTGGTGCTGAATTTGAAAGCGCTGATGATGCTACTGTTGATTCAAACACAGTAATGGATCAATCAAACTTTAATATCTCTTTAAGCGAAACTACTGATGGCGGAACTACAATTTCAACAAGTTTTGAAATCGTAGACGAAGGCACAGTATCTGCTGATGATGATAACGCTATTAAACTTACGTTTACTGATGGTTCAGCTCTTGAACTATTAAATGCTGGTAACTCAGCAGGAACACACGCTGTTGCTGTACCTGGCGCAAGTGGTGAACAAGGTGTTGGTGGAACTTCTACAAATAACGCACCAACTGGTGTTGATTTTGGTGCTGGTTCAACTGCTCTAGGTGTTGAGTGGCATTCTGCTGCTGACTTTATGGCTGATGGTTTAAAAATATCAGCTTCTTTCAGTACTGATAATGGTGCTGCTAAAACTGCTACTGCAAGACTTGAAAACTCTTGGGGTATTGGTGCTACTTACGTGACTACTGCTGGTGATACTACAGTAACTATTGGTGGTGGTATTGCTGATGGTGAAATTGCTAATACTGGTACTCAAGCAAGTTCAGATAAAGGTGGATTTAACATTGGTGTTTCAGCTGTAACTGGTGACTTAACTGTTGGTGTTGGTTACGGTGATGGTGATTCATTTGTAGCAAATGACTCTACTGATACTTCTAATAGAGAAGTTGATGGTAGTGTTATGAAGGCTGGTATTAGTTATGTAACTGGCGATCTTACTTTAGCTGTAGGTGTTACTGCTGGTGAAGCAAAAGATAGTGATACTTTCGGTACTGCAGGAACTACTGATGACTCACATGACTCTACAGGCGCAAGTGTAACTTACGCTGTAGCTTCTGGTGTATCAGCTGTTGTTGGATATACTACTGTTGACACAAACAACGAAGGCGCTTCAACTACTGATGGTGGATCTGCTTGGTATGTTGGCGCAACTATGTCATTCTAGTCTTAGATTAGTTTAATTTTTATAAAACGGCACTTTTTTAAAGTGCCGTTTTTTTATGTTTTACTTTTTGCCACCAATACAATATCTATCAAAAAATGATAAAATCTTATTTTTTTGTTACTGCACTCATATTCTTTTTGTTCGGATGTAATAGTAATCTTTCTGATGAAGAAAAAAAAGCTATGTGGGATAAAGCTCAAACAAAAGGAGAGATAGTGAGAAGATCGGGAACTCCTTTTAACCTAGCAACAGATCCAGACCTAGCCTTATCCGATGCTCAAAACAGACTTATAACAGGTGGTGGTTTAATGGGTGAAAAGGCTAACTTTTCTTTTTTAGAAAAAGAAGGTGGGCAATCATCTCAAATAACAAACTTAGGAATGCCTATTAACCCTTATTTGTGGAAAGCGTCTTTGGAAACAATTAGTTTTATGCCTCTTTCCTCAACTGACCCTTTCGCTGGCACAATTATTACAGATTGGTACACAGCTGAAACAAACCTGGGCGAACGTTGTAAATTAAATATTTTCATTAATGGCAAGGATTTAAAAACTGACAATTTAAAAGTTCTATCGTTCTGTCAGTTACTTAAAAACAACCAGTGGGTAAACATGTCTTCAAATATTGAGGAGAGTAGAAAGTTAGAAAATGTTATTCTTAATAAGGCAAAAAAACTTAAGTTAACCTCTGGTTAAGTAAAGTGTCTTCAAGATACAATCATAAAGTTGCTGAGAAAAAATGGCAAAACGAGTGGGTAGAAAAAAAAATATTTGAATCAAAAAAAAATAAAAATAAAAATAAATATTACGTTTTAGAAATGTTTCCATATCCGTCTGGAAAAATTCATATGGGTCATGTGAGAAACTACACGCTTGGTGATGTGGTTGCTAGATATAAAAAACTAAAAGGATTTAATGTTATGCACCCAATGGGGTGGGATGCTTTCGGATTACCAGCTGAGAACGCTGCAATTGTTGAAAAAAAAAGCCCTGAGGAGTGGACTTATAAAAACATCAAAACAATGAAGGGGCAGTTAAAAAGCATGGGTTTTTCTTTTGATTGGAAAAAAGAATTAGCCACATGTCACCCTGAATACTACAGACATGAGCAAGAGTTTTTTATTGAAATGTTTAAGAATGGCCTTGCTTATAAAAAAGAATCGGAAGTAAATTGGGATCCTGTTGATAATACTGTACTTGCAAATGAGCAGGTGATTGATGGTCGTGGTTGGAGATCTGGTGCTGAGGTTGAAAAGAAGCATCTGTCGCAATGGTTTTTAAAAACCAGCAAATATTCAGAGGAGCTACTAAAAGACTTAGATGAATTAGGAAAATGGCCTGAGAAAGTTAAGGTGATGCAAAAGAACTGGATTGGTAAATCAGTTGGTGCAGAAATAAATTTTAAAATAGTAAACGAAGAGTTTAGAGGTGATAGTATTAAAGTATATACAACTCGCCCTGACACAATTTTTGGCGCAACATTTATAGCAATCTCTTGCCAACACCGCCTTGCAGAAACGCTTTCAAAGAAAGATATTAATATAAATAATTTTATAAAAGAGTGCAAAAAATCAAACTCAGAAAAAGAAAAGTTGGGTTTTAATACAAAAATAAAGGCTGAGCACCCTATTACCAAAAAAAATATACCTGTTTATATTGCCAACTTTGTCTTAATGGATTACGGCCTAGGGTCAATTTTTGGCTGTCCTGCGCATGATCAAAGGGATCTTGATTTTGCAAAAAAATTTAATTTAGATGTAATTAAGGTTGTAGAAAACGACAACGATACTAGGAAAATTAATGATACTGCAATTACCGGTGAAGGTAGATTAATAAATTCTGAATTTTTAAATGGATTAGATGTAGAAAGTGCTAAAAATAAGATAGTAAATTTTTTTGAAACAAAAGGAATTGGATCAAAAAAAATAAATTATAAACTAAAAGATTGGGGGGTTTCTAGACAAAGGTATTGGGGCTGCCCTATTCCTGTTTTGTATAGAGAAGACGGCGTTGTAATGCCTGTTGATAAAAAAGACCTACCTATATTACTTCCAAAAAATAGCTCAACAAAAAAAACCTTTACATCATTAAAGGGTGCAGAGGACTGGAAAATAACAACGTGTCCTGAAACAGGAATGAGGGCAATAAGAGAAACTGATACTTTCGATACTTTTTTTGAGTCATCTTGGTATTTCTTAAGATTTTGCAATCCAAAACTAAATAAGCCGCTTGATATTGAGGAAATAAAATATTGGTTGCCAGTTGATCAATACATAGGGGGTATAGAGCACGCTATATTACACTTACTTTATTCACGTTTTTTTACTAAGGCATTAAGAGATTTAAATTATATAGATTTAAGTGAACCCTTCAAAGGTCTTTTTACACAAGGAATGGTAACACATAGAACTTTTAAAAACACTAAAAATGAATGGGTTGAGCCCAGTGATGTTATTAAAAAAAATGAAAAACTTTATGATAAAAAAAACAACTTAGTCTCTTCTGGGGGTATTGAAAAAATGAGTAAATCTAAAAAGAATGTTATTGACCCTGGAGAAATAATAGATCTTTATGGTGCGGACACAGCAAGGTGGTTTATGTTGTCCGACAGCCCTCCAGAAAGAGACTTAGAGTGGACTGAGACAGGGGTTGTTGCCTCTTATAAGTTTATAAACAAAATTTGGGATCTGGTTGAAAAATCAATTAACTACAAAGCTAACTCGGCTAATGTTAAAAAAAACCAAACAGAAAAGTTTGATAAAATTATAAATGAGGTTTCTGAAAACATAGATAGTTTTCATTTTAATAAGTCGGTTGCGAAAATATATGAATATGTAAATCTTTTGTCATCACTTATCTCTAAGAAAAATATTATTGAACAAGAGTTGATAAAAATTATTCAAAACTTAGCGATAATAACCCACCCTTTTATTCCCCACATTAGCGAGGAGATATGGAACAAGTCTGGGAATAAAGGGCTTTGCGCCTCAGCTAGTTGGCCAAAGACCCAAAAAATATTTGAGGAAAGTGTTATTAAATTGCCGGTTCAGATTAATGGAAAAACAAGGTCTTTGGTTGATATCCTTAATAATGAAGATAAAAACTCTGTTATGAAAAAGGTTATGGGTGATTCGAAAATAATAAAATATACAGAAAATATGGAGATTATAAAAACTGTATTTGTAAAAAACAAAATTGTCAATTTGGTTGTGCGATGATTAAAAAATATATTAGCTTTGTTCTTTTGTTTTTTGTTTTTTCCTGTAGCAACATTGAGTTTGTTATGAAAGAAAACAACCAACTAAATCAACTTAGAGACAAAACAGTTTTGTTGGTACCTGGTGGCACGGAAGAGAGGTTTTCTAGAGAATTGTATTCCTATTTTGGAAAAACCAAAGGTTCTGAATATGTTCTAAAGACAACATTTTTAGAAAAAAAAGAAAACAGGGTTGTAAAAACGAATCAGGTTGCTGAAAAAATAGATTATACATTAGAGGCTAGTTATGATCTTTTTTATAAAACTGTTGAATGTAAAATTTTTAGTAAAAAAATTATATCAACATTTTCTTTCACACCTAAGTCTGCTGGGTATAACTTTGGAGCAGATAGATCTTTTGAAAAACTATATACAAATAGTGTTAAGAAAAACATTCAAAGATTTATTGATCTAATACCAGATGACAAAACCTGTTTGTAATGAAAATCAAACCAGAAAATCTATTAAACAACAGGGGGGGGATTTATTATAAAAAAATTTTAATCACCGGGTCAGATGAATCTCTTATGTCATATGTAAAAGATTTCGTTATTAGTAATTTTAAAACAAGAAATTTCTTTATAGATTTTTCAGGCGATCACGATAGTGGTGTGGTTGGCAACCTTTTTTCAGAAAAAAAAACTTTATTTTTATTATCTGATTTTCCTGTTAATAAAAATAGTTTTGATATAAAAAAACCTAAAGATCATTACGCTTTAATCTTTTCCCCTAATGGGAAAAAAACTAACGCTATAAAGGCTGAGTTTACAAAGCTTAAAGAAGCTTTAGTTGTTGAATGCTATACGCTTAATAGAAAATCAAAAGAGTTTGTTTTAAGCTGTTTTATTAAAGATAATAACATGCTGCTCTCTTCTGATGTTTTTTACTACATCATTGATAGTTTTGAAAATAACTATGTTCCTTTTATTCGGCAGCTTCAAACCCTAGCTCTTTTTAACAACAAAATTGATTTAGTCTCAGATGTTGATAAAATAATATTTGTTGAAAATAAAATAGAGCTAAATAAAATTTTCTTTAATATTTTTAAAAACAATAAGCTTTTAACAAGCGCCTTTAATAAAAGCATAAACTCTACTTCTGATTTCTACATTTTTTTAAACTCTACTAAATTATACCTTGAAATAATAAGGGGTTCTTCTGATAAAGAGGCTGCTTTAGCAAGGTTTCCTAGATATTTATTTGTTGAAAAAGATATTTTTTTAAAAATATATTGCCAATTAAGTAAGGATAAGCTGTTAAAGATATATAAAAGCCTCTTAAAAGTTGAGCTTCTAGTAAGGAAACACTCTGACTTATATTTAGTTATTGGGCTTAGGTTTTTTTTAAATTTAAAAAAAATAATTATTTCTTAAGTCTTTTCATTATCTCATCAAGTTGGTTTAAGTCAGAATAATAAAGCTTTAAAGAGCCGCTTGATCCATTGTCACTAAACTCAATCTCTGTCCTTAATCCAATTTTGTCTGAGAGTTCTTTTTCTAAATCAGATATGTTGGGGTCTTTCTCTTTTTGTTTTTTTCTTACCTGTTTGTGTTTAGATGTTGATTTTTCAACATCCCTTACGCTTAATTTTTTTTCAAATATCTCTCTGGCTTTATCAATAGCGTTAGGCACACCAATAAGCGCCCTAGCATGTCCCATACTTATTTTCTTATCAATTATCATCTGGTGGATTTCATCATCAAGCTCTAATATTCTAATCAGATTTGATATGTGGCTTGAGCTTTTGCCAATTTTTTTTGATAGATCTTCGCTCTTTATGTTGTTTAGTTGTATTAAGTTTTTGTAAGCTTGTGCCTCTTCTACTATGTTGAGGTTTTCTCTTTGTATATTTTCTATTAAAGCTAGCTCGTAAATATTCTTCTCATCAACGCTCATAACAACACAATTAATAGAGTGTAAACCTGCCATTTGACACGCTCTCCACCTTCTCTCACCTGCAACAATTTCATAAGTGTTGTTAGGGGCCTCTCTTACAACAATTGGTTGAATAAGCCCTTGGTTTTTTATGGACTCAGATAACTCTTTTATTTCTTTTTCTTCAAAGTTTTTTCTTGGTTGTTTTTTGTTAGGATAAATGTTTGTTATGTCAATTTTGTTGATGTTGTTGTTGTTTTGATTTTTGGTATTAAGTAGGGCGCCAAGACCCATGCCTAATTTTTTGTTTTCTTTATTCATTTACCGCGCCTTGTTTTTTTATAATTTCTCGAGCAAGGCCTATATATGCCATAGATCCTGCGGAATTAACATCATATAATATTGCCGGCTTTCCATGACTCGGGGCCTCAGAGACTTTTACGTTTCTTGGAATGGTTGTTTTATAAACAGTTTCACCAAAATGATCCCTTACGTCATTTTCTACAAGAGAGCTTAGTGAGTTTCTTTTATCAACCATTGTTAAAAGTATTCCTTCAATGGCCAAGCCTGGGTTAAAATTTTCTTTTATAAGCTTAATAGAGTTTACTAGTGAAGAAATACCTTCCAATGCAAAAAACTCGGACTGAAGAGGAACAATAACAGAGTGTGAAGCAACCAAGGAATTAATAGTTAAGAGTCCTAGCGCTGGCGGACAATCTATTAAAACAAAATCATAACCTTTGGTTTCAGACAAAATGTTGGAAATAACAAATTCTCTTTTTTCAACACCCACTAACTCAATCTCTGAAGCGGCCAGATTAGTGTTTGCTGTAATAATGTCTAATCCAGGCACTATAGTTTTTTTAATAGCCTTTTCGTCATGTTCCCTGTTCACTATCAGATCATATAGGCCTGGGTCTCTGTTGTCATAAGAAATACCCATTCCTGTACTTGCGTTTCCTTGTGGATCAGCATCAACTAGTAATATTTTTTTATCAACTGCTGATAAGGAGGTTGCTAAGTTAATAGATGTGGTTGTTTTTCCAACACCGCCTTTTTGATTTGCGACAGATATTATTTTAGACATTCTTAGTACTAATGTTATTTATTTTAAGTATACAGCCCTCACTAGAGCTTGAGCTATCAATTTTTTTAAAGTTAAAAGAAAATTCCCTCATTGCTATATCAATTTCATTATTAACATTTCTTCCTTTTAAAAAAAATGATGTTGTGTTTTTATTTGAGTACATTCGTGCATAAGTTAAAAGTTTGATAAGTGGTGCCAGAGCTCTTGATACAATAATATCGTGTTGTGATGTAGGCGACATTTCTATTCTTTTGTTTAGTATTTTTGATGACAGGGAAAGTTCTTTAATTATTGTTTTCAGAAATTCTGTCTTTTTTTTTACAGAGTCTATCATAAGCACTTTTTGATAACCAACAATAGATAGTAATATGCCCGGTAGCCCAGCACCAGTTCCCAAATCAAGAATTTTTAGTTTTTTATTATTAATATATTTTGTTAGCTGTAAACAATCTAGCACGTGCCTTTCCCAGAAATTTTCTACGGTTGATTTTCCAATAAGGTTTGTGTGTTTGTTGTAATTAATAACAGAGGTGATAAAAAATTCAATTTTTTCAACTTGTTTTTTGTTTAAATTATATTGAGAAACTACCTCTGATTTATTCAAGTTAGGCAGCCTTGTTGTTTTTTTGTTTTTTTAAGTATCTCATTATTGCAATTATTGCGGCAGGTGTTACTCCAGAGACCCTAGATGCAGCACCTAATGTTGGGGGTTTAATTTTTGTTAATTTTTCAACAACTTCATTTGATAGGCTGCCAACATCTTTAAAGTTTGTGGTTTTAGGAATGATTAGACCCTCTTCTCTTTTAAAATCATCAATATCCGCTCTTTGCCTTTCAAGATAACTTGAATAAACTGATTCAATTTCAATTTGCTCTTTAATTTCAAGCTTTAAGGATTTTAGTTCGGGCCAAATTTTTTCTAATTTTTTAAAGTTAATGTTTTTATAAGAAAGAAGGTCCATTGCTGACCTTTTCTTTCCATCAAGTTTAATTTTTATGTTATTTTTTTGTAATTGATTTGGTGATAAAATAAGCTTTTTAGCAAGCTTAAACCCCTTATTTAATCTTTTCTTTTTTTTATCAAACTCTTTTTGTCTATATGAAGAAACACAACCAACACCAACCCCTAAGGGTGTTAATCTTTGATCGGCATTATCGGACCTAAGTAAAAGCCTGTACTCTGATCTAGATGTAAACATTCTATAGGGCTCTTTAGTGCCTTTTGTTACAAGGTCATCTATTAAAACGCCTATATAGCCTTGTGACCTGTCAACTATAAACTCTTTTCCAGATGTTTTTTTAAGAGCAGCGTTAATTCCAGCAACAACCCCCTGTGCTGCTGCTTCCTCATACCCTGTTGTTCCGTTTATTTGACCTGCAAAGAAAAGATTTTGTATTTTTTTTGTTTCTAGTGTGTGGAAAAGCTCTCTTGGATCAACATAATCATATTCAATCGCATAGGCCGGCTGACTAATGATAGCCCTTTCTAGTCCCTTAATTGACTTAACAAATCTTTCTTGAACATCCTCAGGCAAAGAAGAAGATATGCCGTTGGGATAAATTAAGTCACTTTCTAAGCCTTCAGGCTCTAAAAATATTTGATGACTATTTTTATAAGGAAATTTTGTAATCTTATCTTCTATTGAAGGACAATATCTTGCTCCCATTGAAGTAATTGCACCAGAATACATTGGGGAGAGCTCAATATTTTTTTTAATTATTTCATGGGTTTTTTTGTTTGTATGAGTAATAAAACATGAAACCTGAGGGGTGTTAATAAACCTGTTGATAAATGAGAAAGGCGCAGGTTTGGCGTCAGGAAGTTGCTCTTCTAACTCATTGAAATTAATAGATTTTTTTAATATTCTCGGTGGTGTTCCTGTCTTAAGCCTGCCTATTGAAAACTTTAGTTTTTCTATTTTTTTTGCTAGCGCTATTGATGGTTTGTCTCCAACCCTACCTGCTGGGGAAGATTTATTTCCCACCTTTATTAACCCTCTAAGAAATGTTCCGGTGGTTAAAACGGCTGTTAGGCATTTTATTTTTTTTCCGTTACTAATTTCTACAAAAGAAACTTTATTGTTTTTAATTCCAATATCTTCTACAGAACCTTCAATTATATCAAGGTTTTGATGGTTTTTTACTATTGCAAAGACTTCCTTTTTGTATAATTCTCTGTCTGCCTGGGCCCTTGGCCCCCTAACTGCAGCACCTCTGCTTTTATTAAGCATTCTAAATTGAATACCAGCCTTATCAATTACCGATCCCATCACACCATCTAATGCATCAATTTCCCTAACAAGGTGTCCTTTGCCAGTCCCTCCAATAGCGGGGTTGCATGACATTTCGCCAATTTTATCTATTTTGTGTGTAATTAAAGCAACATCCACGCCAATTCTTGCGGCAGCGCAAGCTGCTTCAACGCCGGCATGTCCACCACCAATTACAATCACAGAATATTTTTTATAAGCTTTCACGTGAAATCACTTTCCAATACAAAAATCCTTAAATATTATATCTAATATATCTTCTATATCAAATTTTTGATTAATTTCTAATGAAAGTCTTAGTGCCTCTCTATATTTAAAGGCCTGAATATCTAAGCTGTCTTTAGATTTAATTGATTTTAGTTCTAATAAAACCTTATTCATAGTGTTTATGTGTCTTTCACGTGAAAGAATTGGTTCGTTTTTTTGTGATATTATAAGTTTTTGTTTTATTTTCTTTAACAGCCGAGCAACACCCTGCCCAGTAAAAGATGATATTTCTATTATGTTTTTTTCTTTGGTTTTTAATCTTTTTTTATCAAGCTTTGATCTAATTAATATTTTTTTTTCTATATTTTTATATTTATTTATTTCATTTTTTTCCAAAAAAACAAGACTTAAATTAGATTTTAAAATAATGTTTTTTGTTTTTTTTATACCTATTTCCTCAATTGTGTTTTTGTGCTTTCTTAAGCCTGCTGTATCAATAAATGTCAGCTTATAACCATCTATATCTATTACAGAGGTAACTGTATCTGTTGTGGTTCCAGGTATATCAGTAACAATAGAAACTTCTCTTTTCGATATATGGTTTATAAATGATGATTTTCCTGTGTTGGGTTTACCAATAATTGAAACAACAAAACCATCTCTTATTGGTTTAGAAATCTTTGCGTTATTAATTTCTAGCTCAACCCTTTTGATTATGTTCTTGTTTTGTTCTAAAATCTTACTTAATATATTTTTTGGCAGATCTTCATCTGAAAAATCAATTAATGCTTCTGTTTTTGCTAGAATTGAGCTTAATTTCTTGTTTATCTGTTGAACAAATAAACTTAGCCCCCCTGATAAACTGGTCATGGCTAAACTTCTTTGTTTTTCAGTCTCAGCATTTATTAAATCTGAAAGACCCTCTGTTTGTAAAAGGTCTATCTTATCATTCATTAATGATCTTCTTGTAAACTCTCCTGGTTCAGCAAGTCTTAAACCTAAAAACTCTAATGTTTCTGATATTTTTGATATTATTGCTGTGCTTCCATGACAATAAACCTCTACCATTTCTTCACCAGTAAATGATTTAGGTTTTTTGAAATAATTTATTATAACCTGGTCAATTATTTTTTTTTTAAATTTTAAAAAAGTTAGATTTGTTTTATTGTGAATGGTTTTTTTTATAGAGGATATTTTTTTTAAAACCTTCAAGCTCTCGCTTCCGGATATTCTTATGACCGCTATAGCTGATTTACCCGTTGGGGTAGATAGTGCATAAATAGTATCTTTGTATTTAGACATTTTTGGCAAATAAACCTATTGGCTTATTAAGTCTACAAAATCAGATAATTATTTTATTTTTTAATTAATTTCCTGTTTAATTAGTTTTTGTTCCCATACTTTGGAAAAATTCATTGTTAGTTTTGGTGTTTTTAATTTTGTCTAATAAAAACTCCATCGCCTCTGTGGTGCCCATTGGTGCAAGAATTTTTCTTAAAATGAATATTTTACCAAGCTCGTCTTTATCTAATAATAACTCTTCTTTTCTTGTCCCTGATTTAGCTATATCAAAAGCGGGGTAGGTTCTTTTTTGGCTCAATTTTCTATCTAACATCATTTCACTGTTGCCGGTTCCTTTAAATTCTTCGAAAATAACCTCATCCATTCTACTGCCTGTCTCAATTAAAGCTGTTGAAATAATTGTAAGGGATCCACCATTTTCAACATTTCTTGCCGCACCAAAAAACCTTTTGGGTCTTTGAAGTGCGTTTGCATCAACACCTCCTGTTAACACCTTACCACTTGATGGAATAACAGTATTGTAAGCCCTTCCCAGTCTTGTGATAGAATCTAAAAGAATAACAACATTGTGCTTGTATTCCACTAATCTTTTTGCTTTTTCAATAACCATTTCCGCAACCTGAACGTGTCTTTGCGCAGGTTCATCAAAAGTTGAACTAATTACCTCTCCTTTTACCGATCTTTTCATATCAGTTACTTCTTCAGGTCTTTCATCAATTAACAATACTATTAATTTGGTTTCAGGGCTGTTAGTAGTAATTGCATTTGCTATTTTTTGCATAATAATAGTTTTACCTGTAAATGGCTGCGCTACTATTAACTGTCTTTGCCCCTTTCCTAATGGTGCTATAATATCAATAATACGTTCAGTTAAATCCGGCATTGGTTTTTCTTGTTCCAACTTAAACCTAGATTCTGGGTATAGGGGTGTTAAATCCTCAAAATTCACCCTGTGTTTAACAACATCAGTCTTTTCATCATTAATTTTATTAATTTTAGTTATAGCAAAATATCTTTCTCCTTGTTTAGGGGCTCTTATTTCTCCTTCAACAATATCACCTGTTCGTAAACTAAATTTCTTTATCTGGGACGGTGACACGTAAATATCATCTGGTCCTGGTAAATAGTTTGATTCTGCCGATCTTAAAAAACCAAAACCGTCTTGCATTATTTCAATAACCCCGGATCCAGTTATAATTTCACCATCTTTTGCTATTTGTTTAAGAATAGCAAACATTAAATCTTGCTTTCTTAAAGATGATGGATTTTCTATTTCTAGTTTAGTAGCTTCCTTTAAAAGCTCTTCAGGTTGTTTATTTTTTAGATCTTGTAAATTCATGTTTTGTTGATGGGTTAGTAGAAAAGAATTTTTTTTTATTACAAAAAATGCCTACTAATGTCAAAATATATATTTATTATATTATTAAGTAGTAGTTATAGTTGTAAAGTGAATCACATTAATTCCTTTATTTCTTTGAATTATTAACAAAATAAAAGTAATGTATAAACTTATTCCTAAGTTATTAAAAACAAACAAAAGTCAAACAAAACCCAGAAAACCAAGAATTTAAAAATTTTAAAAAGACAACAACTTGTTAATAAATTCTAATAAGTTGTTAAACACAGCCTCTTAATGTTTTTTTGTCTAATTAATTTTTTGTTTATTAAAAAATATAAGTTTTAATTATTTCAATAATAAATTTAAAAAAAAATAATTATGTTTATAACTATCTGTGTTGTGCACATGTTTTTAAACAAACCATTTATTTTAGCCAGTAATAGTGCATCAAGATACAGGCTTTTAAAAAATGCCGGTCTTAATTTTACCACAACCCCACCCCTTTGTAATGAAGAACACATAAAGCGTCAGCTAATTCAAAAATCAACTAACAAAAAAATACTTCCCAAACTATTGGCAAAAGAAAAAGCTTTAAGTGTAAGTCTAAAGAGACCAAACCAGCTTGTTGTTGGGTCCGATACTATAATTATTTTTAACAACATGATAATAAACAAAGCAAACACACTTGAGGAAGCAAAAAAAAAATTACAAAAACTATCAGGCAAAAAACACCAAATTATATCCGGTGTTTCTGTGTGTTATAAAAATAAACAAATCTGGTCTTCACAACAAACATCAACAATACAAATAAAAAAACTTAACCAAAAACAAATTAACAATTATTTAAAAAAAACAGGCAAACAAATTTTATATTCTGTTGGTTGTTATCAAGTAGAAAAGCTAGGACCACATATTATAAAATCAATTAATGGAGACTTCTTTAATGTTTTGGGCTTTCCTTTGTTTCCATTTTTATCTTTTTTGTCTAAGGTATAAAAAATGAAACATTTTTTTGTTATTGGTAATAATGCTTCTAAAAGTATTTCGCCCCTAATATTTAATTATTGGTTTAAAAAATATAATATTCAGGCTAAATATTTTTTTACAGAGGTTACAAAAAAAAATTTTGATAAAACTTTAACTAAAAAAATACAAGATAAAAACACACATGGCCTTAATGTTACAATTCCATTTAAAAAAAATATTTTAAAGCACCTTGATAGTAAAAATATTCATGCCAAAAAAATTGGCGCTGTTAATTGTGTGACGGTTGGGAAAAAAATAAAAGGAATAAACACTGATTGGAGAGGATATTTAAACTCCATAAAAGAAGAAAAAATAAACAAAAATAAAAATATTTTAATATTAGGTTGCGGAGGGGCCTCACAAGCAATTTATTATGGCTTTAATTTTAAAGGTTACAAAAACATAAATGTTTTTAATCGCTCAAAAAAAGCAATCAAAATAAACGGCACTAATAAATATACTAAAAAATATTCTTTAATTGATGCTTATTTGTGTGACGCAGATTTAATAATAAACACAACACCAACAAACCCCCTTAATAAACAACAAATTAATCTTATAAAAAAAAGCACTATAATTAGCGATATTGTTTACAAACCAAAAAACACTCTCTTTCTTCAAAAATTTAAAGGAAATAAAAAAATCTACGGCATTTCAATGTTGATAGAACAGGCCATTCTTTGCTTTTATCAGTGGTTTGGTTTTGCTCCCAAGGTCGATGTTTTTCTTTTAAAAAAAATTAATAATAAAATAAAATGACAAAAATTGTTGCTATTACCGGCGGAATAGGATCGGGAAAAACAACCCTTTCTGACTATTTAAAAAAAACAGGATTTTTAGTTCATGAATCAGACGAGGTTGTTTCAGATATGTACACCAAGCCAAGCAAATCCTTTATTAGTTTTATTAAAGAAAATATTTCAAAAGAAGCCATACAAAAAAACAAAGCCAATAAAAAAAAAATAACAAATATAATTTTTAGTAATTTAAAAGCTAAAATTATTTTAGAAAAATATATTCACAACGAGGTTCAAAAGTCGAGAGAAAAGTTTATCCAAAAAAACCTCAAGAAGAAGATTATTTTTGCAGACATCCCACTTCTATTAGAAAATAAACTTGAAACAAAATTTGATTTAGTTGTTTGTATTATTTCTTCAAAAAACAACAGAACACAGAGGGTTTTGAAAAAAAAGAAGTTTACAAAAAAAATTCTTAATAAAATATTTAGCGCACAAACTTCAGACAAAGAAAGAAGAAGGCGTTCACAAATTATAATTAATAACAACAAAACAAAAAAAGACTTTATCTTTAGTGCTGAAAAAGCTTTAATAGGACTTCTAAAATGAGAGAAATAGTAATTGATACAGAAACAACAGGCCTAAGCTATAAAACCGGGGATAGGGTTATAGAGGTTGGTTGTGTAGAGCTGCTTAATCATATTACTACTAACAACTCACTACAGTTTTATTGTAAGGTAGACAAAGAAATATCAGAAGGGGCTCAAAAAATTACAGGAATTACAAATAAGTTTTTAAGTGATAAAAAAAATTTCAACGATCACTGTGATGAGTTTTTAAAATTTATTGATAACGATCCCCTTATTATACATAATGCCGATTTTGATGTTGGTTTTCTAAACAACGAGTTATCATTATTAGGAAGGCCCAAGCTTTCAAACCCAGTAATTGATACGGTTTCTTTAGCAAGACACGTTTTAAACACACGCGTTGCCAATTTAGATTATCTATGTAGAAGATTTAAAGTTGATTTATCAGAAAGAGATTTGCACGGAGCTTTATTAGATTCTAGGCTATTGGCAGAGGTTTATTTAGAGTTGAAAGGGGGCAAACAGTTTTCAATGAACCTCTTAAAAAATAATAAAGAAAAAAACAAAGAAGAAAACACCAAAAAAAATAACCCAAAAACCACAACAAGCTTTATAACGTCTGAGAAAGACACAGCCCTTCACAAAGAAATGGTAAAGCAAATAAAACAACCTATTTGGAAAAAATATGACTATTAAAATATAAAAAAGTAATTATATAATAGGTTATGGTTTATGGAGATTTACAGTTTTTTGATATTATTATCTTTGCTGTAATTGCTGTTTTTATTATTTATCGACTCAGAAGTGTTCTTGGTAAAAGAACGGGGTTTCAAAAAAAACCAACTGAACAACAATTTGTAAAAAAACAATCTGTGCAACAAGAAGTACAAATTCCTCAACTAAGAGAAAATGAGCAAAAGCTTGAGGTTGTATACAAACACATAGCTTCTTTTGAACATAAATCATTTTTAGAAGGGGCAAAAAAGGCTTTTGAAATTATTATTACTGCTTTTAATAAAGGGGATAAAAACACTCTTAAGGGCCTTGTTTCAAAAAATGTTTATAATGTTTTTGAAAAGGCTATTAATGAAGGCACCAACAACCCTAACGCTCAATTTTATTCTTTGGTTATTGACGGCATTGATGATGCTAAGGTTGAAAATGGAAAAATAACTATAAGTGTAAATTTTATAAGTGAGCAAGTTTTAAGTGACAATGAAGAAGATGTGGTAAAAAATAAAGACACATGGGTTTTTGAAAAACCCGAACAGTCAAGCGGACCAGCCTGGACACTTATATCAACTTAGAAATTTGAGTTACTATAATCTAAAAAACAGAATTAAACACAATGAGGGGCTTTCACTTAAACCATATAAAGATCAGTTAGGCTTTTTAACAATAGGTTATGGTCACCTAATTTTACCAAATGAAAAAAATCTATTAGAAAAAAAAGTTAACAAAGCAGAGTTAGAAAATATATTTCAACAAGATTTTAATAAAGCATTAAAAAACTTTAATATTTTTTTAAAGCAATTTTCTTCTAACAAAAAAGAAGCCGAGCTGCTAATTGAAATGGTTTTTCAAATAGGGACAAGGGGCGTTTTTAAGTTTAAAAACCTATTACAAAACATGAGCAATGGTAACGTGTATCTTGTTTGTTTTGAAATGATGGACAGCCTTTGGTATAAACAAACCCCAATGAGGGTAAAAAATTTAATAAATGTATTTTTAAAAAATGAAAAATAGTGATGATTTTTTTTTAAAACAAATGAGGGGTGTAAGCCCTATAAAAAAAAACAATAAAGTTAATAAAGAAGCATCAAAAACCAATTACACATTTGTAAAAACAAACAAAACAAACAAAATAAACCAAACAGGCAATAAATTTTTTAACCCTAAAAAAACTATTAAAAATTCTGAATTTAATCTAGAAAAAGTAGATTTAAAAAAAGGTATTAAGAAAGGTTCGTTCAATATTGATAAAAAAATAGACTTTCATGGCAAAACACTAATAGAGTCCGAAGAGAGATTTGCTAGCACTATTCTAGAGTGTTATAATGGCGGTAAAAGATGTTTGTTGTTCGTAACGGGCAAGGGTCTTTTTAAACTAAAACACTCAGAAAACAGAGATAAACCAAAACTTTACCACGGCGTAATAAGGTCTTCTTTTATCCAGTGGGTAAAATCAAATAAATTTTCTAAATATATTTTGTCTTTTGATCAGGCCACTATAGAGCATGGTGGGGACGGAGCCTTTTATGTTTATCTTAGAAAGAAAAAAAACTAATTTTGTTCTAATTTAAAAACTCGCCCATCAAAGTGTATGTTTATTTTAATAGGAAAAAAATCTCCATCTTTTTTTTCAAAAGTTAGTTTTTCAAACTTTCTTCTTTTATGATCTGCCCATAAATTAGAATATTTTGAAATCTCAACAACAGTTTGTTCAGTTTTTTTATTAAAGATAGAGTTCATCACGTATGTTCTTCTTCCATCTACAACTAATGAATTTTTTTCACCTAATATAATTTGTAGAAAAGAGGTTAGGGGGTCTTTACTTTGATTAATATTAAAAACATTAATTCTTAACTTTTCTTTTTCAACAGGTGTTTGGTTCAATGATTTTAATTTATCGTCCTGAAAAATCAAACTCATATTTTTAGTTGTTTTATTTGTTATCCAGACATGTTTATATTTAGTTGGTTTTAGTTTGTTGTTTTGAAAAACACCCTCTGAAAAATATTCTCCTTCGAACCGATATATTCCAGACAAAACCCCCTCACTTTTAAGCTTTAGATCATTAAAGAATTCATCATCATCAATTTTAATTGTCCAATTTAATTTACCAATTTTTATTCCCGAAACTTTTACTGTAAACTCTTTGTGGTAATCTTCGCCAAAAACCGGAACACAAAAAAATAACAAAGAAAGAAAAAAACTATTTAAAACTAACTTCATATAACCTTATTGGGTCTGAACTAAAAGAGACACCAAACTCTTTTATTAATTCACCCTGGTGTTTTTTTGATAAATAAGAGACATCACTTAAACTGCCAATTAGAAAAAAACTATCTTTTCGATCACTTTTTAAAGGGGAGCTCATTTGGAAATGATTTGTCACAGGAGCGTTGTTTTTATAAGGCATAAACACTCTGTTTTGTTTATTTCGAATTTCATAAGAAATATTGGAAAAAACAATTCGGTCAGAAATCACAAGGTCTTTGTCATTAATTATCCCATTAATTTCATCAGCAAATTCATCTATGCCCTTTATTCGATCAAACACCTTATTATCTAATGAAATTAAAACAGAAGCAAACAAACATATTGCAATAAAATAATTCAAAACAAAATTTATTTTTATAAGATGTGCTTTTTTATTATCAACAAACCTAAACAACATTACAAAAACAGATATTAATGCAGGAGCAGCCCAATTAGCATTAGCCCTAACAAGAAAACTTTCTACTAAAACAATTAACAATACAGGCAAAGAGAATGCTAATAAAAATTTATTTTCAAAATCCAAACGAAAATATTTAAGAAAAAAAACAAATGAGAAAAATAAAAATGGGCCCACCATTATAATTTGTGCCCCTATAAATTTTAGAGGCTCATAAAGATTAAAATTTAAATTTTGTAAATTTGCATTATCAGATGTGTGAGAGAGCGTAACCCAACCATTGTTGAAATTCCACCAAACATTAGGTGCCAAAACCAAAAGAAAAGATAATAAAAAAACAAGAACGCCCACCGGGCTATTTTTGAAGGCAATAAGAGTTTTTTTGTCTATTATTAATAACAAAAAAAGACTTAATAAAAAATAAACAGCAGCATATTTTGCTAGAAAAGCTAAGCCCAAAAACAAACCTAACAACAAAAAACCAAAGGTAGAATTATCATTTATTGTTTTCAAGAGCAGCACCATTGATATTGTCCAAAACAATAATAGCAACAAATCTGTTGATATTAAAAAAGAAGATAGGCTTGCTGCTGGAATAATTAAAAAACTAAGAGCACACAACCAAGAACTTTTTTTATCAAGTGATAAAGAGATGCAAAGCACATAAATTGCATAAGAAATAAATAAATAAACTAAAGTAGGAAATATTTTTAATGAAATAAAAGAACTTCCAAACACACCAGTATACCCATTTAAAAACCAAGCAAGCAGAGGTGGTTTTGAATAATATCCAAAATCAAGAGTTTGAGACCACAACCAATATTGAGCTTCATCACCATACAAACCGAAGTTTGTATAATAAATCGCTGTTATTTTAAATATTATGAGTAAAAATATTAAGTAGGTTAAGGTCTTATTTGTCATATAATTTTTTATATAAAATAAAAGATACCAGGACAGAAATAGTTACAACTATTTGAGAAAAAACTATATCACTAAAAAAGTGCCCCCCTGCAAGGATTCTTATTAAACCTAAAAAAGAGCCAAAAACTAAACTTAAATAAAGGTAAATGTTTTTCTTTGTTATGAAATAAAAAACTATTAACAAAAAACCGACTGAAGAATCTCCAGACACAAAAGAGCAATTTGTCAAACATGAGTCACTTATTTTATACCAAGGAGTGAAGTTCTCAGTTCCACCAAACGGCAGGACATCATTAGGCCTTGCCCTTCCCCACATATTTTTTAGCAAAATATTTATAATTAGCAACATTGTAAAAGCTCCAGTAGTCCAGACAAAAACAATTTCTGATATAGAAAATCTATAATCAAAATAAATTTTTTGAAATGGCAAAAACCCTAAAAATAGAGGGAGAATAAAAATATATATAAAAAGCAGTGGAAGCAGTATTTTCCTAAAAAGAATGGAAATAAGATTATAGCTTTGAACATGGAACTGGCTGGCACCATAGTAAAAAAAATTACTAATATACATATCTATATCGGGACCAGCTGTAGTAAAAACCGCTAAAACAAAAAAAACAATAAGTATTTTTGTTAATAATGAGGTTTTGTCAGCACCTAAATTACCCCAATAAAGTTTTGTATATTTTGTATTAATAAAAAAATCAAAAGTTTTATAAACTATAATAGCTATAAGGGCGCCACCAAAAACATCGGTAAAAAAATGTGCTTCGACAACCACCCTACTTAATGCAATAAAAAACCCACAAAGATAAAAAAAATACCTAAGGCCAGGAAGAGCCAAAGACCCTATTATTGTAACGGCTACAATTGTTGAGGTATGACCAGAGGGAAAAGAATGAAACGCCGACTCAGCTGTAAAAAAACTAAACTCAAAACTACCATCTAATAAGGCGTGGTTTGGTCTAGGTCGACCTACAAAATGTTTAACAATTTGTGTAATTACACCTACTAAAAGTAAATATGTAAAACCGAAAATACTTAATCTTTTTAAATAGGAATATTTCTCTAAGACGACTAAGCCGTTAATTTTAGCCAAATAAGAAAACAAAAATATTAAGACGAAAAACGTAAAGTACCAAAACGAGTTTCCAAGCTCAGTTATGCCAACAAAAAAATCTTTTAAATAAACCGAGCCATAACCATAGTTAAGGTTTGAAAAAAGATCATACAAACTAAGATCAATTTTGTTAGTCAATAAAATACTCATTAACAAAAATGCGAATATTAATAACTCTATTTGTATTTTTTTAATCACAAACAATCGTTAGGTAAGGTTGATATTAAAATCAATCTTTAAAGTATAAATTTAGAGAGATCCTGACTTTTTATTAAGTCTACAAGATTTGTTTCAACAAATTTTTTATTTATTATAATTTTGGTAGGCCCAATATCTGAAGCATTAAAACTCACTTCTTCTAAAAGCTTTTCCATAATTGTGTGTAAGCGTCTAGCTCCAATATTTTCTACATTTTGGTTTATTTCAGTTGCTAGAGAGGCAATCGAGTCAATACCATTTTCTTCAAATTCTAAATCAACCTTCTCAGTTCCCAACAAACCAACATATTGTTTGATAAGGCTGTTTTGAGTTTCTGTGAGAATAAGCTTAAAATCATCTTTTGATAAACTTTCAAGCTCAACACGTATAGGAAGCCTTCCTTGAAGTTCAGGCAACATATCAGATGGCTTCGATAGGTGAAAGGCTCCAGAAGCAATGAACAAAATATAATCAGTTTTTATTACCCCGTGTTTTGTTGAAACCGCAGTTCCCTCAATAAGTGGTAATAAATCTCTTTGTACACCCTCTCTTGAAACATCTGCACCACTCCTCTCACTTCTAGATGTTATCTTATCAATCTCATCTATGAAAACTATTCCATTCTGCTCAACCTCTTCTAATGCTCTTGAGTTTATTTTATCTTGATCTAATAACTTCTCAGTTTCTTCTTGTAAGAGATATGCGTGAGATTCACTAACGGTCATTTTTTTCATTTTTTTCTGTTTACCAAAATTTTTTCCAAACACATCACCAAGATTTATCATCCCCATTTGTGACCCAGGCATCCCTGGAATATCCATTGTTGGTAAATTCATTGATGAATTTGCTTCAACAGGAATTTCAACCTCCTTTTCATTAAGCTCACCACTTCGAAGTTTTTGCCTAAAACTTTCTCTTGTTGATTCGCTTGAGGTTTTAGAAACTAATACATCTAAAATTTTCTCTTCTGCATTTTTTTCTGCTTTAGCCTTAACCTCCTTACCCATTTTTTCTTTTGTGCTGTTAATGCTAATTTCAACTAAATCTCTGATGATTTGCTCAACATCTCTTCCAACGTACCCTACTTCTGTAAATTTTGTTGCTTCAACTTTTATAAAAGGAGCCTCTGCTAATTTTGCAAGACGACGTGATATTTCAGTTTTACCACACCCTGTTGGTCCAACCATTAAAATATTTTTGGGAACTATTTCATCTCTTAAATCTTTATCTAATTGTTTCCTTCTCCATCTGTTTCTTAAAGCAACGGAGACTGCTCTTTTTGCATTTTTTTGTCCAATAATAAACTTATCTAATTCAGAAACTGTTTCTCTTGGACTAAAATTTGACTCCATTACAACTCTATTGTCTCTGAAATAATATTATGGTTAGTATAGATGCAGATATCAGCAGCGATATTAAGTGATTCAATAGCTACATCTTTTGCGTTCATATTAGTATTTTTAAGAAGAGCTTTAGCAGCGCTATTTGCAAATGGCCCACCAGAACCAATAGCCAAAATCCCATCATCTGATTCAATAACATCCCCAGTGCCAGATAATAACAAACTTATATCTTTATTTGCTACAATCATCATTGCTTCTAGCCTTCTAAGATATTTATCTGATCGCCAATCTTTGGCCAACTCTACACAAGCTCTCATCAATTGATTTTTGTATTGATCAAGTTTTGATTCTAATCTTTCAAATAAAGCAAATGCATCGGCAGTGGATCCTGCAAAACCAGAAATTACAGAGTTATCTTGACCCAATCTTCTAATTTTTTTAACATTTGACTTCATTACAGTATTGCCAAAACTTGCCTGACCATCGCCGGCAATAACCACTAAATTATCTTTTCTAATTCCTACAATTGTTGTCATTTTGATACTTTTTTTATTTTACTCATTTAAAAATGGCTACTTAATTCTTTTAATCAAGTTATTTGCCTAGAATATTTCATATATCACTGATATTAGGCGTTTTTATGAGAGCCGCAAAAGTAAACAGAAAGACTAAAGAAACAAATATTTCTTGTGAAATCATTATTGACGGTACTGGTCAAAATGAAATTTCAACAGGCATAGGTTTTTTTGATCACATGCTTGAAATCTTTTCTCATCACAGCCTAATTGATTTAAAGATTAAAGCTAAAGGCGATACACATGTAGATTTGCACCACACCGTTGAAGATACCGCATACGTTCTTGCAGAAGCTATGAATAAATCAATTGGAGAAAAAAGAGGCATTAATAGATATGGTTTTTTTTACATAACTATGGACGAAAGCTTGTCGCGAACAGTTATAGATTTTTCTGGCAGACCAGAGTTTGTTTGGAAAGTAAATCTTGGTTTAAAAAAAATAGGTGAAATGGACACAGAGCTTTTTCAAGAATTTTTTAAAGCTTTTAGCAATGAGTCTAAATGTAATTTACATATAGAAAACTTTTATGGAGATAACAATCATCACATAATAGAATCGTGCTTTAAATCATTTGCAAGAAGTATTAGGTACGCCCTTGCAATAGATGAAAGAATTAAAAACATAATACCCTCTTCAAAAGGCACGCTATAAAATAATGAAAAAAAACATAACCATAATAGACTATGGTTCTGGAAATATATTATCCGCAAAACAATCTTTTGTTAAGGTTATAAAAACCCACAGCATAGATGCTGATGTTTGTATTTCTGGAAACCCTAGCACAATAAAAAACTCAACTCATATTGTACTTCCAGGTCAAGGCGCTTTTGAAACATGTATTGCTGGACTTAAAAAAATTTCAGGCATGCTTGAGGCATTAAATAGTTTTGTTATTGAGAAAAAGAAGCCTTTTTTTGGAATTTGTGTTGGAATGCAACTGCTTGCAGATAATAGTTTAGAGAATGGGAACTATAAAGGGCTAGGGTGGATAAAAGGAACGATAAAAAAATTACCATCTAAACAACTAAAAATGCCCCACATGGGATGGAACTCAATAAGGGTTTTAAACAAAAATCTTAGCATTAACCCAAAAGAAACAGATTATTATTTTGTTCATAGCTACTATTTTAGTTGTAAAAATAAAGAAAATATTATTGCTGAAACAAATTATGGGATAGATTTTCCTTCTATTATTAATAAAGAAAATATATATGGCTTTCAATTCCATCCTGAAAAAAGCTCTTATCAGGGTTTGGGCATAATAAAAAGCTTTATAGAATTATGAATAGTCTAGCTAAAGAAAATATGAACATAGTCGTTGAAAGCTTAAGTGTAGTTTCTGAAACTGATCTTGCTGATCTTTGTAACATTACTGAACAAGCAATTAAAGCCGGGGGAGGTTTTGGTTGGTTAACAATACCACCTATAGAAACTTTAAAAAAATATTGGAATGGATTAGTTTTAATTAAATCAAACATTTTAATTGTTGGTAGATTAAACGGAACTATTGCTGGAGCATCACAAATCTCCTTTTATCCACCAAATAATGAGGCTCAAAAAAACATCTCTAAAATACAATCACATTTTGTTGCACCCTGGGCTAGGGGCTATGGTTTAGCCAAAGCTATGATTGACCAAGCGATTGAAATTTCAAAAGAAAATAATAAAAAAAGCATTCAACTAGATATAAGAGAAACCCAGTCAGCGGCTATTCAGCTTTTTGAAAACAAAGGCTTTGCTAAATGGGGTGAAAATCCATCATATGCCTTTATTAATGGAACAAGAATAAAGGGTTATTATTATTTTAAAGACCTGTAGTGAAGATTTTTCCAGCGATCGATCTTAAAAAAAATAAATGTGTAAGACTCAGTAGGGGTGAGTATAACACCAGTGTTGTTTTTAATGAAAACCCAGTTGAGCAAGCGAAATTTTTTGAAGATCAGGGATGTGAACGTTTACATTTGGTTGATCTTGACTCAGCATTTGGAAGAAACAATATAAATAATAAGACAATTCAAAAAATCAGAGATGGTATTTCAATACCAATTCAGATTGGTGGAGGAATAAGATCAGAGATTATTGCAAAAAACTATTTTGATATAGGTGTTGATTATTTAATTATTGGATCTTTTGCAATTAGTAATAGTCAAGAAGTTAAAAGATTAGCAGAAAATTTTAATAAAAAAATCTATGTTGCTCTTGATATTTTAAATAATAAAATAATGATCAAGGGCTGGGTCGAGGAAAGTGATTTTACACCAGAAGAACTTTTTCAAATATATGACAAGTCAAACATAAGAGGTTATGTTCTTACCGATATTGAAAAAGACGGAATGCTTACAGGCCTAAATCAGAAAATGATTTCAACCAATTTATCCTTAACAAATAAAAAACTTATTGTTGGCGGTGGATTGAAAAACAATTCAGACTTAGAAAAACTAAAAACTATAAAATCTGATAATCTTGAGGGCGTAATAGCGGGGAAATCTTTTTATGTAGGAAATATTGATTTAAAAGAAGCACAAAAAATATTGGATGGAAATGCTTAAAAAAAGGATTATTCCCTGTCTTGATGTAAAAGATGGAAGGGTTGTAAAAGGAATTAATTTTTTAGATTTTTTTGATTTTGATTTTTTTCTTTCTTCAATTATTGAAAACAAATCTAAAAATGGATCTTTCATCTAAATTCTAACTTTTATGTTTTTTTCTTTTAAGTAATTCTTTACATCCATTATACTAAATTCGTTGAAATGAAAGACGGATGCTGCAAGCAGGGCGTCAGCCTTGCCAGTTTTAACACCTTCATAGAAGTGTTCAATTGATCCGACACCTCCACTTGCTATTACTGGTATGCTTAATAAATTATTTGCGAAAGATAAAATTTCAAGATCAAAACCTGACTTTGTTCCATCTTTATCCATTGAGGTTAATAATATTTCTCCTGCCCCTAAATCTTCAGCCTTTTTTAACCAATCTAAAGCATCTATATTTGTGTTTTTTGTTCCCCCATGAGAGTACACTTTCCAACTATTACTATCTTTTTTAACATCAACTGCCACTACTATGCACTGACTTCCAAAATATTTTGATGAAC
>CABXJB010000008.1 GCA_902512415.1 uncultured Alphaproteobacteria bacterium | reverse complement strand
TTTACATTTAATCAATATTTTTTTTGCTAATTCTCTCATTATTCTTTTAGCTTTATTTCTTTTTACTGCATTACCTATTTTTTTTGTTGCTGTATAACCAACTCCAATCTTATTAGCTAAATCTTGGTTAATTAATTTCTGGATATTAATATTATTGCTGCGAATAAATACTCCATTTTCGCGGATATTAACAAACGTTGCTCTTTTTTTTATAGTAAATAATTGTGGGGCCATAAGGCCAGATTAAGCGCTAAGTTGAGCTCTTCCTTTTGCACGTCTACGGTTTATGATTTGCCTTCCAGCCTTAGTTGCCATTCTAGCACGAAAACCATGTCTTCGTTTTCTAATCAGCTTGCTTGGTTGATAAGTTCTTTTCATAATTTAACTAATTTTTGAGCCCTATTACGAATTGATAGTATATAAGTCAAATAGATACTCAAAAAAATATAAAAATAATCAAAAAATATTAAAAATTAATCAAATAGTTACTGATTTATTGATAACTTGACTCATTTGCTAGGGTATCATCCATTCAAAATACGGTATTTTTTCTTTTATAATAACTTTCAATCTTCTGTGCCCACTTGATGCTAAGTATAGCCAATCAATTTGCTGTATCTGATTTTCGATAACTGTAAAATTTTTATAACCTTTCTCACTTTCCATTAAAGTTGGATCTTTGCCTTCTAAGCTCTTATCAATTCCATCTTCTGGTAAGCTAGTAACAGAGCTTGGAGCTTTTGCAGTTAAATAACATTTCCTGCTAGATAATTTTGTTTCCTCCCACATTTCTTTTGTAATTTTATTTTGATTGTTAATTATAGAAACTGTTTTTATTCGTAATTGAAGTTTTAATTTATGATCGTAAAAAACAAATAAGGAATGACTGTTTTTCTTAAGATCATTAACTTTTGGAGACCTAATATCGGTGTGAAAATTTAAGATCATATTATGAGAGTCAAATTGACGTAAAACCACCACTCTTGATTCAACAGAATTTTCATCATTTATGTTTGAAAAAACAGGAGTATGAAAAGTGTGCTTCCTATCTTTGATACCCTTTGCTAGGTTTTTTTTAATATACTCAAATATTTCATTAGTATTTTCTTTTGAAAAAATCGACATTAATCATTAATATAAATTGTTTTAGAAAGATATCTATATATGAACGAGAATAAAACAAAAACTTTATTAGAGACAGATCATGTAAAGTTTTTGTTTTCAATTTTTAAAAATTACAATTCAGAACTTCGTTTAGTAGGAGGAAGTATAAGGGACGTTCTGATTAATAGAGAAATTGGCGATATAGATTCTGCGACTTCATTAGAACCTAATGAGGTGCTTGATTTACTTAAGAAAAATAATATTGAATACGATGATTTTGCCATTCGATATGGCTCAATTATTGCTTACCCGAAAAATAAAAAAATTCAAATCACTTCCTTAAGAGAAGATATAAACCAACTTGGACGACATACTTCAGTTTTATATACAAAAGATTGGAAGAAGGATGCAGCAAGACGGGACTTTACATTTAATGCATTATATCTTGGTGAAGATTTTAAAATTTATGATTATTATAATGGTCAAAAAGATCTTGAGGCAAAAACAATAAAATTTATTGGAGAAATTGAGGATAGAATTAAAGAAGATTATTTGAGGATTTATAGATACTTTCGCTTTCTTGGTTTGTTTGATTTGCCCTTAATTAATAATAAAACACAAAAAATTGTTGAAAAATATATCCATGAGTCATTAGCTGTCTTAACAAATGATGTAATGCGCCAAGAAGTATTAAAAATGTTTAATATGCCATATCCTTTAAATTGTTTTTATCAATCGCATGTTAAATTTAAATGGGTAGAAATTCTAAAAGAGCATTTTATTAAAACTAACTACGAATTAGGTTTAAAAAAATGTCTTAATAAAATTGATAATATTATTAATTAGTTATTTGTAGATTTATTTGTCGAAGACCCTCACCTAATACTAAAGCAACTGAACTGCTTAGATTCATTGATCTAACCCCTTCTTTCATAGGAATTGTTAAACGATGGTCAACGATCTCATGAATATTTTCTGGTACTCCCGCACTTTCTCTTCCAAATAATAAAATATCAGAAGGATGAAATTTAAAGTTGTATAAACTTTCTTGGCTTTTGGTGGTCATTAAAATTAATCGAAATTTGTTCTCTTTTATCCAATCATAAAAATGTTCCCAATCAATATGTCTTTTGTAATCAATGTGATCTATGTAGTCCATTGCACTTCTTTTGAATTTTTTATCATCAAAAATAAAGCCGGTCGGCTCAATAATATCAACGGGAACACCTAAACAAGCACCTAGTCGAAATATATTGCCAGTATTTTGAGGAATATCGGGTTGATATAGAGCTATTCTCATAAACTATTGTCTACAGTATTTATATGATTGCGTCACGCTGGCACATATAATTTGATATTTTTTTTCGAATTTAAGCTATAAGAGAAAATCAATTTATGGCTGAAAATCCCGATAATAAAAGAAGAGACTTTTTACAACTGAGCACCATCACACTTGGTGCTGTTGGTTCAGCAGCTTTTATATGGCCTTTCTTAAAAAGTATGAATCCTGCAGAAGATACTCTTGCTCTCGGAACAACAGAAGTTGATATAAGTAGTATAGAGGAAGGTCAAAGTATTACTGTAAAATGGAGAGGGAAACCTGTTTTTATTCGTAAAAGAACTGAGACAGAAATTGAAGAAGCTAAAGCAGTGAATATTTTAGATTTAAAAGACCCTGAGCAAGATGTTGATAGAGTTAAAAAAGAAGAATGGTTAGTTCTTGTGGGTGTTTGTACACATTTAGGATGTGTACCTCTTGGTCAAAAATTAACGGATACTAAAGGTGAATATAATGGATGGTATTGTCCTTGTCATGGATCTCACTATGATACATCTGGGAGAATTAGAAAAGGACCTGCACCTGAAAATCTTCCTGTTCCTCCATATTCCTTTTTAAATGATACAACTATTAAAATTGGTTAATTATGAGTGGAAATCCAGAACCTAGAAAATATAAAAACTCTCTTTTAAATTGGATAGAATTTAGACTTCCAATAATTTCATACTTCGAAAAGGAGTATGGTGATTATCCAATGCCAAAGAATTGTAATTATCTTTGGAGTTTTGGTGCTTTAGCAACAATTACGCTTATGGTTTTGATTATAAGCGGAATTTTTCTTGCTATGAATTATACACCTCATACTGATATGGCTTTTGATAGTGTAGAAAGAATTATGCGCGATGTTAATTTTGGCTGGTTACTTCGCTATATTCATTCTAATGGCGCAGCTTTCTTTTTTATAATAGTTTATATTCATATACTACGTGGAATGTATTATGGCTCATACAAATATCCAAGAGAGCTTAACTGGATACTTGGTGTATTTATTTATCTTCTAATGATGGTAACAGCATTTATGGGATATGTTCTACCATGGGGTCAAATGTCTTATTGGGGCGCAACAGTTATTACAAATTTATTTAGTGCTATACCGTTTATAGGTGAAGGATTAAAAACTTGGCTACTTGGGGATTATACAGTTGGCAATGCAACACTTAATAGATTTTTTGCTTTACATTATGTTTTACCGTTTGTTATTTTAGGAGTTGTGGGACTTCATGTTGCTGCAGTTCATGTTCATGGTTCAAACAATCCAGCGGGAATTGATATTAAATCAAAAAATGATACTGTAAGATTTTTTCCATATATGGTTATGAAGGATACATTAGCAACTTGTGTGTTTGGTGTAATAATTTCTGCAGTAATATTTTTTGGACCTAACCTAATGGCTGAAGTTGATAATTACATACCAGCAGATCCACTTGTAACACCTGCTCATATAGTTCCCAATTGGTATTTAGCACCTTTTTACGCCATATTGAGAGCAATTCCAGATAAGCTAGGCGGCGTCCTATTGATGTTTGGATCTATTGCAATATTGTTTGTGCTTCCTTGGTTAGATAGATCAAAGGTGAGAAGTTGTAACTTTAGACCGATTTATAAATGGTTTGTAATGTTATTTTTTGTTAATTTTTTTATTCTTGGATATGTAGGCATGTTGCCAGCTGAAGGATTATATCTTTTAATAGCAAGAATAGGTCTTGTTTATTATTTTGGTTTTTTCTTAATAATAACACCATTTATACATAAGATTGAAATACCAAAAAGTCTTCCTTTAGGGATTAGTGATCTTTATTTAGGGGGAGGTAAAGAGTCTCCAACCCCTACTGGACAAAAAGAGATTATTTAATCCATGAGATTTATTATTATAATTTTACTATTTTTATTATCTACAAGTATATCTGCTGATGAATCAAATTCAGGACCAATACCTAAGCATAAATGGTCTTTCAATGGAATAACAGGTACTTTTGATAGGGCGGCATTGCAGAGAGGTTTTAAGGTTTACCAAGAAGTCTGCTCAGGATGCCATTCAATGAAATTATTGTATTATAGAGATCTTATAGATATTGGATTTTCTGAAGCAGAAGTGAAAGCTATTGCTGCTGAATATACAGTTCTTGATGGACCTAATGATGAAGGTGAAATGTATGAGCGAGATGCAAGACCAGCAGATAGATTTGTTTCTCCTTTCGCAAATGACAATGAAGCTAGATTAAGTAATAATGGTGCTTATCCACCTGACCTTAGTGTTATAACAAAAGCTCGAAAATACGGTGAAGATTATATTTATAATTTTATTCTAGGTTATGAAGAACCACCTGAAGGAATGGAAATAGGTGATGGAATGTATTACAATAAATGGGTAGCAGGTAATCAAATCTCTATGCCAGAACCAATATATGATGGTAGCGTTGATTATGATGATGGAACAGATAATAACGCTAAACAACTTGCTGAAGATGTAGTTACTTTCTTAAAGTGGGCAGCAGAACCTGAATTAGAAGTTAGAAAAAATTTAGGAATTAAGGTTATTTTATTTTTCTTAGTACTTGGGGTTGTAGTATATTTAGCAAAAAATAGACTTTGGAGAGATGTGCATTAAACATTAAAAAGAAAGTGCATCACATCACCATTTCTAACAACATAATCTTTCCCTTCCTGTCTTAGTTTTCCCGCGTCCCTACTGCCAGACTCTCCATTAAGCTCTACAAAATCTTGATACGCTATTGTTTCAGCTCTAATAAAACCTTTTTCAAAATCAGTATGTATTTTTCCTGCAGCTTGGGGTGCAAAAGTATTTTTATTAATGGTCCATGAGCGTGTTTCCTTTGGACCACATGTAAAATAATTTATTAAGTTAAGTAAGCTGTAACCACTTTTTATTACTTTTGAGAGAGTAGTTTCACTAAGACCCATCTCCTTTATCATTGCTAATTTTTCGTCATTATTTTCTAATTCAGCTACTTGTGACTCAATTGATGCTGATACAATAACTGCATTATGATTTTTTTTATTAGCATAATCTCTTACTTTTTTTGACATCTCATTCCCACTTTTGACGGATTCTTCATCAACATTGCAGATGTATAACATTGGCTTAATAGCTATGATATTTAGCGTTTTAACAAATTCATTATCTTTTTCTGTAAAATTATTTTTTTGTAAGGAAGATAAATGATTTAAATTTTCTATAATTTTTTCAATTATTTTTATTTGATGCAATATCTCCTTATCTCCTTGTTTTGATTTTTTTTCTAAAGATTTTTTCTTACTTTCTAGTGTTTCAATGTCTGCTAATTGTAGCTCGGTGTTAATTGTTTCAATATCATTAATTGGATCAATAATATTAGATACATGCGTAATATTTTCATCATTAAAGCATCTAACAACATGTGCTATCGCATCAACTTCACGAATATGTCCTAAAAATTTATTTCCTAACCCTTCACCTTGAGAGGCTCCTTTGACTAATCCTGCAATATCTACGAAATCCATATAAGAAGGTATTATTTTTTCACTTTTACCAATTGTAGCTAAAATATTTAATCTTTCATCAGGAACAGGAACTCTGCCAATATTAGGTTCAATTGTTGCAAAAGGATAATTTGCAGCCTCTGCTTTGTTTGACTCAGTTAAAGCATTAAATAGTGTAGATTTTCCTACATTTGGCAAACCGATAATTCCACATTTAAAACCCATTAATTACCATCTGCTAATTTTGTTAAAAAGAGAACTGAATCCTTTAAAAGTATATTAAAGTTACTTGTTATTTTATACAGTCTATCTTCTATTAAATTCATTTCATCATTTGTAAATTTATTCAAAACATAATTTGAGACAAGATGCTTCGTGCCTGGATGATCAATGCCTATACGAATTCTATGGTAATTATTACCAATCATTTCATCAATGCTAGAGAGACCATTGTGACCGCCATTTCCTCCCCCAAACTTTAATTTTACTTTTCCCAATTCTAAATCTATGTCATCATGAATTACATAAATATTATTTTTTTTAATTTTATAAAAGTTTATTATTTCTTGAATTGGTTGCCCTGATAAATTCATGAAATTTAATGGTTTCATTAATAAACATGAATGATTATCTATTAAGCCTTTAAGAACTTCTTTTTTATTATCTTTTTTAAAGGATGAAAAATTATAAAAACTTGATAGTTTATCTACAAGGTTAAATCCGATGTTATGTCTTGTGTTGATGTACTCTTTCCCTGGGTTACCAAGGCCACATATTAAAAACATTTTCTAATTATAGTTTATTTTACTTAGTTTCTTCTTTAGTTTCTTCTTTATTATCTTCTGTTTTATCTTCAGATTTTTCTTCTTTACCTTCTTCAGTAGTTTCCTCTTCTTCTTCAGCAGGTTTTGTCTCAACTTCTACAGTAGGTGGAACCAAAGTAGCTACAACAAAGTCTCTATCAGTAATAGTGGGTGTAACCCCTTCTGGAAGCTCAATATTGCTTATTTTTATAGAATCACCTATTTCACTGCTCACCAGATCATATTGCAACTTATCCGGTATGTTATTCGCATTACAACTTAACTCTACTTCGCGTCTAACTAAGTTAAGGACACCACCTTTTTTTAATCCAGGGCAAATATCTTGACTCAAAAATTCCACAGGAACTTCAACAGTTACTTTTGTATCATTTTGAACTCTTAGAAAATCAAAGTGAATTAATTTATCTGTTACTGGATGATATTGTAATTGTTTTGGGAGAACTTTTTCAGTTTTGCCTTCAATATCTATATCAAGAATGCTAGAGTAAAAAGAACCAGTATGCATAAGTTTAAGAAGAGCTTTATTTTCAAAAGCTATTTTTGTAGGCTCAGTACCTTTGCCATAAATTATACCTGGTACCATACCCTTATTTAGTAAAGAATGAGTTGAACCAGTAACTTTAGATCTATCTATTACTTTATATTTTTCCATATTCTTTAAAATTAATCAAAAAGGGCTGAAACAGATGAATCACTGTTAATCCTTTTTATGGCCTCACCCATTAAAGGAGCAATGCTGATATGTCTAATATTTTTTGTATTTTTAACCTTATTTGAAGCTTGAATACTATCTGTTAGTACTAATTCTTGAATTGCGGATCTTTCAATTTTATTTAAGGCCTCTCCTGATAAGACTCCGTGTGCTATATAAGAGTAAATTTCTTTAGCTCCATTTTTTTTAAGTGCTTTAGCAGCATTGCACAAAGTGCCAGCAGAGTCAGCAATATCATCAAGTAAAATACATGTTTTATCTTTCACATCACCTATAATGTTCATTACTTCAGACTCCCCAGCTTTTTCTCTTCTTTTATCAGCAATTGCCAAACCTGCGTTTAACCTTTTTGCAAAAGCCCTAGCCCTTACAACACCACCTACATCAGGGGAAGTAATTACTAATTTTTTATTATTACCAAATTTATCTTTCATATCTTTTATTATTGGTGGGGCAGAAAATATATTATCCAAGGGTATATCAAAAAAACCTTGTATTTGACCTGCATGCAAATCCATTGTTAAAACTCTATCCGCCCCTGCAGAAGTGATTAAATTAGCTACAAGTTTTGCTGTAATAGGTGTACGAGGACCTGTTTTCCTATCCTGACGAGCATATCCATAATAAGGAATAACCGCTGTTATTCTTTTTGCTGAACCTCTTTTTGCAGCATCAATGGTAATAAGTAATTCCATAAGATGGTCATTAGCAGGATGTGAAGTTGACTGGATTATAAAGACATCTTCACCTCTAATATTTTCATTTATTTCAACAAAAATTTCTCTATCTGCGAATTTTCTAAGAGAAGCATTTGCTAACTTTACACCAATATAAGAAGATATTGCGTCAGCCAAAATTTTATTACTGTTACAGGCAATAATTTTCATTTAATATTTTAGATCAATATATAAGTATATAAATAGATCAACCATTAAGTAAGAGAGATCAAATTAATTAATCTACCAGTTGTTTTTTTACCTTTATGAGTAGAACGCCTATAACTAAAAAATAGATTTTTGTTAGAGTAAGTATCTCGATTAATGTTATATATTTTCTTTAGTCCTAATTCTTTTAGTTGATAATTGATTAATCCTCGAAGATTAAAATAAGATTTAATCTTATTTTTGTTTCGGAAAAATTTAGAGTATCTAATATCTTTGTTGATAAATGTTCTTTCAAAATCCTTATCTACCTCATAATTATTTACACTCAAACAAGGTCCAATTATTGCAGTTAGCTTATCTACTTTAATATTATGTTTATCAAATAACTTTACTGCCTTTTTAGAAATATTATTTAGAGAACCTTTCCAGCCTGAATGTAAATTGCATACAAATTTGTTTGCGTCATCATAAATAAAAATAGGAGCACAATCTGCGGTTAATACTCCTAAAACAATATTATTTAATGAAGTAATCATTCCATCTGCTTCTAAGTTTTTATTTAAATTAGTTTTATTAATTCGGATTACTTTTGAAGAGTGAGTTTGCTTTATTAATATCAGTTTTTTCTTCTCTAAATTCAATTTCTGCATAGCAATTAATCTATTTTTAAAAACAATCTTTTTATTATCACCATTAGAAATACTGCAATTTAATGATTTAAATTGTTTTTTTGATAATCCTTTTAAACGTGTAAAAAAACCATGTTTAATAGAGGTCCTTTTTATAGATAAATAATTTTTTTTTAGAAACATGATACTACTAGTACTTTAAAAATTTCTCCCATTTGAGATTTATTTACTAAACGTTTATAATCTAAATTTAATTTTTTAATCGTTTCTTCATTTTTATTTTTTTGCAAATTATTTTTTCTTTCTTTTATACCACAGGTTATTAAAAAATCTTTTTGAGTACAAAATAGATCTATTTGAAGATTATGCGCATTGGCTAAATCAATTAATTCATCAAAATTAACATGAGCTGTAATATCTTGATTACCTATGTTTTCAAATATATGAGTTTTTTTGTGATTATAAACAGATTGTAATGATAGGTGGTTTGGTAGATTTTTATAACCGTAATCAATTGTTACAAAAACTCCTTTATTTTTTTTTATAAACTTACAAATTAAATTAAAGTACTTAGTTCGTGACTCAGAGATTTCTGCTACTTTAACATGATCAAATTTTTCAAGGTTTTTTAAAATCTTATTATCTTCAACTTTTTTAGATGAAAAAGTGAAATTTTTTTCAGAATTATTATATTTGATTATTTTTTCACACCATTTTCCTTTTTTATAAAATTGTCTTACTGGAAAACAATCAAAAAACTCATTAGAATATATTATTGAAGGTATATTATTATTTTGTAGATTAAATTCTTCACTCCAATTAGTATTTTCAAAATTTACATTACTTTTTTGCAGCTGCATTAAATATTTGTTTTTTTCTATAAGTGTTAGATTGATGGCATTTAAAAATTTTTGATTATTAGATGAAATACGTAATAAATCGTTTAATAAAGCCCCCGTACCTGGCCCTAATTCTACCAGGTTAAAGTTAGTCTTAATTTTTTTTTCCCAATAATTTATTAGAAATATTGCAAAAACTTCTCCAAACATTTGAGATATTTCTGGTGAAGTGATGAAATCATTCTTTCTTCCTATAGGATTGTTATTTAAGTAATACCCATCATTTTCAAATTGGCATAGTTGTATAAATTCACCAACATCAATACTCCCTTTATTAATTATTTTATTGATGATTAACTTTTCTATTGTCATTTACGAACAAAAATTATTAAACCAGCGAAAAAAAGAGGAATACATAAAAGCTGTCCCATAGAGAAATAATAAAATACAAAACCCAAATGATAATCAGGCTCTCTTAAATACTCAATAAGAAATCTAAAAATAGAATAAAAAATTAAAAATAATGCGCTTATATTACCAATCAAATATTGCTTTGATTTTGTGTTAAAATAAATAAACAAAATTAAAAATAATATTACTCCCTCAAATAATGCTTCATATAATTGTGAAGGATGTCTTGGATTATTATCGATGAGAGGATATATAATTGCAAAAGGAAAGTCAGTGATCCTCCCATATAGTTCAGTATTAATGAAATTAGAAATTCTTCCTAGAAATAAACCAATAGGTGCAACTAACGATACTAAATCAGATAAATAAAAGAATCGTATATTGTGCTTTATGGAGAAAAGGTAAATGGAAAAAATCATTCCAATTAACCCCCCATGAAAAGACATTCCTCCATTCCAAATTTCTAGTATGTATAATGGCTTAGAAATAAATAAATTAGTTTGATAAAAAAAGACATAACCAATTCTTCCTCCAATAATCACCCCTATGACAGCCCATACGAAAAATTTATCAATTTGAAAATCAGATAATAGTTTATATGAGCTCCTATTCAATTTTTTGATGAAAATCGAACCAAGTATAAATGCAAAAATATACGCTAAACTGTACCAACGAATGTCAATAAAACCTAATGATACAATAACAGGGTTTATTGAGGGTTGAATAAAAATCATTATGTTTTAAATAACTTATTATATTATGGTTAATAAGAGCAAAATTTTATCTGACTTATCAAAAATTGCTGTTGATGCAATGAGTACATTTTCTAGTTTAAAAAAAGAAATAGAAACACTTGTTTCTCTTAGAGTTAATAATATTATAAATAAAATGAATTTGGTAAAAAGGGATGAATTTGATGTTTTGAAGAAAATGGTTCAAAAAATGCTAATAGAAAATGAAAAACTTAAAAAATCCCAAAAAAAACAGATAATTAGAAAGAAAAAATCTATTAAAAAGAAAAAAAAGGCCTAAAAAATAAGAATTATCCACCTTTTTTTGATTATTACTTTTATTTGACTTGCGAAACTAGTTAATAATTTAGTATCTAAATATAGTAGCATTTAAAATATTTGCACTACATAGAGTATGGATATAGAAAATATACCTTTAAATCCTATTGATATAGTAGAGGATGTAATTTACCAAAAAAAATGGAGCTTTAGCAGGGCTGATGATTACGAATTAGTTGCTGATATAGCCTCAAAATGGTGCCAATATAGATTGTATTTTACTTGGTCAGAGAATGTTAGAGCAATGAGCTTTACTGTTACTTTTGATTTAAAATTTCCTCAATTAAAACTTTCTAAAGCTTATGAATTAATTGGCTTAATAAATGAAAAATTATGGATTGGACATTTTGATATAACAAGCAAGAATGGCATACCGGCTTTTCGACATACTTTATTTTCCAGCTCAGATAATGATTTTTTACATAAAAATCTAGAGAACTTAGTGGATATTTCTATCTATGAATGTGAAAAATACTACCCATCATTTCAACAAGTACTGTTCGATGATATTCTGCCATCTAAATCATTAGTATTTGCAAATTTTGAAGTAATTGGCACTGCCTAAAAAACTATTTTTTTTTTCTAAAAAGTATAATTAAATATTAATAAATGAGAAAAATTCTTTTAGTTGGATGCGGACATATGGGTTCAGCTCTTTTAAATGCATGGATGGACTTAAAATCTTATTCTTTTACAGTTGTTGATCCTTTTAATTATAATGAATTAAAAAAAAAATATTCTAAAAAAAAAATACAATTTTTTGATAAAAAACTAAATCAAAGTCAGATTAAAGATTTTGATATAATTATTTTTGCAATCAAACCTCAAGTTGCTAAAAAAGTTGTAAGTGAATATCAAAATTTTGAATTTAAAAAAAACTGTGTCATTGCAAGTATTGTTGCTGGGAAAAAAATCAGTTTTTTTAAAAAAAATATTAAAAATGCCATTCAAATAGTTAGAGTAATGCCAAACATGCCCGCATTAATAAATGAAGGTGTTAGCTGTTTTGTATCAAATAAAAATTTTAGTAAGAATAATAAAAAAATTATTGATGATCTTTTTATAAAAGTTGGTAAAATTATTTGGTTACAAAATGAAATAGAGATTGATAAGGCGACTGCTATATCGGGAAGCGGTCCAGGTTATGTTTTTACCTTAATTGATGCTTTTGAAAAAGCATCTCAACAAATTGGTTTCTCAAAATCAATATCAAGAGAAATAGTTTTATCAACTATATTAGGCTCAGCTAAATTAATGGAAAAAACTAAAAAAGAGCCAAGTGATTTAGCTAACTCAATTGCTGTCAAAGGAGGTACAACAGAAGCTGGAATAAAAGTTCTTAAAAAAAATAATATCAATCAGATAATGTACAATACTTTTTTAAGTGCTTATAAGAGAGCTTTTAAGCTAGGAAAGAAATAAATGATTGAGTGCGAAAAAAAAATTGCTCAACAAACTCTAGATATTTTAAAAAAAAAATCTTGGAGTGCCCTGTCTTTAGATCAAGCTTTAAAAAATAATAAAAATAAACATATTGATATTAATTCAAAATTTGATTTGCTTAAAAATATTAATAGATACGTTGATAATATGTTGATTAAAAAAATAAGATCTATTGAAAACTCTTCCACTAAAGATATGCTATTTGAAGTTTTAATGGCACGATTTGATATATTACAATTAAATAGAAAATCATTTTTAGAAATTTACAAAGTTTTTAAAAAAAAACCTCAATATTTTATTAAGTTACTTCCCTCATTTCTAGAAAGTATGATCGTAACTGCTGAGTTGTCAAAGTATAATGTTAATGGTTTAAAAGGAACAATCAGATTAAAAGGTTTAATGTTAGTATATTTTGTGACTTTTTTTCAATGGATGGATGATAAAAATTCATCCTTAGAAAAAACTATGACTGCACTTGATAAAAACTTAGATCAATCAGAAAAGTTTGTTAAGTTATTTTTATGAAAGATTTAATAAATTATTCAGAATTTGCAAAAATAGAGATTAGGGTAGGGACTATAATATCTGCAGATTTAAATGATAAACTGCAGAATCCATCAATCGTATTGAAAATTAATTTTGGAGAAGAGATTGGAATTAGAAAAAGTTCAGCTCAATTAACAAAAAATTATAAAGCAGAACAATTAATCCATAAACAGATAGCAGCAGTTATTAATTTTCCTCAAAAGCAAATTGGTAATTTAATCTCCGAAGTATTAGTTCTCGGATTTCCTGATCATAATGGTGAGCCAATTTTAATAAGTCCAGATATGGAAGTGGCAAACGGTGGGAAGCTTTATTAAATAGGTAGGTGAAATATTGTTTTCAATCCTCCCAATTTAGACTTATCAAGTCTGATCTCTCCACCGTGTGATCTTATAATATCTCTTGTTATTGCTAATCCCAAACCACTCTCTCCTTTTAGTTTATTGCGTGAAGGATCAAGAGTAAAAAAAGGCTTAAACACATCTTCATAGTTTTTATTTGGTATACCAGGTCCGTTATCTTCAAATAAAATGTAACATCCCTCATCATTAGTTAAAATCTCAATATTTAATTTATCTGAATAACGGATTGAGTTGTCAATGATGTTTTGAAATGCTCTTTTTATTTGCAAAGGCCTTGCTGAGGTTCGAACGATATTTTTTTCATTTAAATATACTTGTATTTTTTCTTTATTTATATTGCTAATTATTTCTTTTAATAATTTATTTAAATTTATATTTTCTATAGGTTCAGGCGCTTCAGATCTTACAAAACTAACATAACTATCAAGCATTGCTGTCATTTCATTGATATCTAACTCAAGTTCTTTTTTTGCTTTTTCATCTTTTAAAAGAGAAAGCTGAAGTTTCATTCTAGTCAAAGGCGTCCTAAGATCATGACTAACCCCTGCAAGCATATCAGTTCTTTGTTTTAAAAATCTCTTAATACGTGTACGCATTTGATTAAATGCATTTGCTGTTTGTCTAATTTCAGAAGCACCAGCTGATTCTAACTCTGGGGCATCTAATCCTCTACCAAAGGTCTCAGCAATGATTGATAATCTTTTCAGAGGTCTTATCTGTTTATTCATAAAAAAATATGATAAAATAAGTAATAATATAGAAGCAAAGATCATCCATAATAAGAAAACAAAAGCTGTCTCACTATACAATCTATCTTTATCAACATTTATTAAAAGCAAATCTTTATCTAGTTGAATGACGATCTTTACACCCTTATCAATATTGCTTAAATCATAAGTAAAAGGTTTATTTATATTAATTAATGCTTGTTTTAGTCTTTTAGATAAGATTCCTCTTTGTTTTATAAAAATAATGTTATTAATTTTAGAATTTTGTTGAATGTTAATATTCATTTTAAAATCTTCTTTAGCGATACTAACTGCTTCGTTTTCTAAATCTTTATTTATTAATTTAACGATGACATTAATATCAGCTACTACTGACTCAGTTAATCTTTTAGAGATTATGTTCCAAGAAGTCTGATAAAAAATTATTGATGTGATAATTACTAATAAGAATATTGGCATAAATATAATTATTATAGATCGACCTAATAATGAAATCGGAAGTATCTTTCTAATAATCATATTTCTTTACAGATAAGCATATAGCCTTTTCCTCTAATAGTTTTAATATGCTGCGGTTGTTTGGGGACTTTTTCGATTTTTTGTCTAAGTCTAGTTATCCCAACATCAACTTTTCTCAATTCACTCTCATCAAATTCTTTCTCTGCTAATTCCTCTCTTGAAAGAGTGTCATTCCTATTATTTATAAGTTTTAATAATAAACTATTTTCACCCTCTGTCAGATATACGTTTTCATTGTTGAATTTAAGTGAATTAGCTTTTGTATCATAAATATAATTTCCAAAATTAATAAGTAATTCACCTTGATTAATATTTTCATATAATTTTAATAAATTTTGAATGCGAAGATATAATTCTTCTGGCTCAAAAGGTTTGGATAGATAATCATCAGTTCCTGTTTTTAATCCCTCTATTTTTTGATTATCTTCACCCATAGCAGTCAGCATGATGACTGGTGTTTTTGAAGCTTTTTTTATATGTTTAATTAAATCCATTCCATCACCACTTGGCATCATTCTATCTAAAATAATTAAATCAAATAAAAAAAAATCTAAAATTTCTTTAGCTTCAGTAAAATCTTGAGAAGTAAATACTTGAAATTTTTTTTCATGTAAATAATCTTTTAATAGCTCTCTTAATCTTTGATCATCATCCACTAAAAGAATTGTTTTCTTCATTATCATGCATTTAAATCTTGAAAAGTTTTTTTATTATCAGCTTCAATCATTTCATATAGAATTTTTTTGAAACCATTAATGTCTTCATGATTAAAATTATTTATAACTTTTTTAATTTTATTTATCTGAATTGTTGACAGTTCATTCTCAAGATTTTTTCCATTATTTGTCAACGATAGAGTTTTTGTTCTTTTATCTAAACCAGTTGATACAACTATAAATCCTTCTTTGACTAATTGATTCAATACTCTTGATAAGCTTTGCTTTGTTATCTTTAATACTCCAAGAAGTTCTTTGATTGTAATGTTATTTTTTTTTCCAACAAAATAAATTGCCCGATGATGAGCTCGTCCAAAACTAAGTTTTTCAAGAATTTTGTCAGGTCCTGCTGTAAAATCCCTATAAGAAAAGAAAATCAACTCTATTACTTTTTTAATTTCTTTGTCATTTAAAAAAAAGGGAGATATTAAATTATTTAGGTCAGCCATATTGACTTAATTATGCATCACTGATAGTCAATTGTCATTAAAAAAAGACTTGTAGGAGATTAAATGACTAAATCTTTTGAAGACAGAGATGGGTGGATATGGATGAATGGCAATTTTATTCCATGGAAAGGTGCCACTTCACATATTATTTCTCAAGGTTTGCATTATGCAAGTGCAGTTTTTGAAGGTGAAAGAGCATATAATGGAAATATATTTAAATCTGAAGAACATACAAAAAGATTTTTTAAGTCAGCAGAAATAATTGGTATTGTAATACCTTACTCAGCAGAACAAATTAATAACGCAAAAAAAGAGCTAATTAAAAAAATGAATTATAAAGATTGCTATGTAAGACCTTTGGCTTGGAGAGGCGGTGATCAAATGGGCATATCAACAACTAAATCAAATATTAATGTAGCAATTGCTGTTTGGGATGATTGGGCATCTTATTTTAAAATTGAAGATCGAAAAGCAGGACTTAAACTAATTACTTCTCCTTGGAAAAGACCAGCTCCAGATACAGCTCCGTACGAAGCTAAAGCTTCAGGACCTTACATAATTTGTACGATGTCAAAAGAGTTTGCAGAATCAAAAGGATACCATGATGCTTTGATGTTAGATTATAGAGGGTACGTAGCAGAAGGAACTGGTGCTAATATTTTTTTTATAAAAGATAATCATATCCATACTCCAATTCCAGATTGTTTTTTGAATGGAATTACACGACAAGCAGTTATTAAAATGACAACTGAACAAGGTTTTAAAATTACTGAGAGACATATAATGCCAGATGAAATTGGAAATTATAATGAAGCTTTTTTAACAGGTACTGCGGCAGAGATTACTCCAATAAAATCTATAGATAATGTGAATTTCGCTACAGGTGATAATACAACTACTTTTAAATTTATGAGTGATTTTAGTGAGTTAGTCAATAATTCTAGTTAGAATTAATTAACCATTCATTTTTTTTATCATAAAATTCATTTTTCCAAAATGGCGCGTCTTTTTTAAGATAATCCATAATAAAATTACATGATTCAAAGCTATCATTACGATGTTCTGAGAAGCAAGTTACAAAAACAATTTTGCTATTTATATTTAGTTTTCCATATCGATGAATAATCAAACAATCTATAAGATTCCATTTTGATCTTGCTTTAGTAATAATTTTTTCTAATTGTTTATATGCCATATCTTTATAAACTTCTAAATTAATCGATTGCACTTTATTATTATTATTTTTATCCCTAACGTATCCTATAAATGATGTTATTGCACCTACGTTAGAATATAATTTTTTAATGTTATTAATTTCCTCTTCTGAATTAAAGTCTTCTTTTTGAATTTTAATCATTACCCGCCACTTACAGGAGGAAAAACTGCAATCTCATCATCTTTGTTTAAATCAATATTTTCTACAACGTAATCTTGATTAACCGCAAATCTTAGAATTTCTTGATCAAGATGTTTTTTTAAATCAGGATATTTTGATATAATAAATATCTTTAATTTATCCAAATTATTTATCTCATTTGAATCTATTTGCTCTTCTTCATGACTCGTTATTTCTTTAATCCATGCAAAATATTTAATTTTCATTAAAAATGCTTTAATCCTGATTTAAGATAATCGTATCCGGTATATAAAGTTAACATTCCTGCAACCCATAGTGCAATTTTACCAATAGATATTATAGGAATAATTGTTATTCCACTTTCACTTAAAATTAAAAAAGCAAGGGCGATTAATTGCATTGCCGTTTTAATTTTAGCAATTCTTGAAACAGGAACACTAACTTTTATTTTAGCTAAATATTCTCTTAATCCTGACACAGCAATCTCTCTTAACAATATTATTAAAGCTGGAATAGTTTCCCAATCCGCTATTACTTCTTTAGAAGTTAAAATTAAAATAACTGATGCTACTAATAATTTGTCCGCTATAGGGTCAAGAAATGTTCCAAAATTTGTCACTTCATTTCTAATTCGTGCAATATATCCATCGAAATAATCAGTAATGCTTGCTATACAAAAGAGCACAAAGGCAACCCAACCATAGAAAGGACTTTTCATATAAATGCATAAAACGATAATGGGTATAACTATGACCCTTGCTAATGTTAGTAAATTTGAAATATTTAATTTCATAATTTTTTTTAAATTAAGTTTAGTTTATTAGCCATTAAAAAATTCATATATATCTTCAAGTTTTTTAATTGGTATAGTTTTAATCTGCTTCAGTTCATTTAAAGATGCTGATTTAATCTTTTCTATAGTTCCAAAATGTAATAGTAAATCTTTTTTTCTTTTTGGTCCAATGCCCTTAATTTCATCAAATACAGATTTTATAGTTGATTTAAATCTTCTTGATCGATGAGCGGTAATAGCAAATCTGTGTGCTTCATCCCTAAGTCTTTGAATAAAATTTAGTAAAGAATCATTAGGATTAAGATTAATATTTTTATTTTCAAGATGTACAATTTCTCTCCCTGCATTTCTTTCTGGCCCTTTTGAAACACTTAATAATTTAATATTTTCTAATTTATATTTTTTTAAAACTTTCAATACAATGTTGTATTGTCCTCTACCTCCATCTATTATGATAACATCAGGCGATACAGATTCATAATTTTGACTAATTTTGCTAAGACGTCTGACTAATACCTCTTTCATCATATAATAATCATCAACGCTCGAAATTTTTTTATCATTTATGTCATAACGAATGTTAAATTTTCTATAATGTTTTGTGCTCAATCCTTCTTTGTCTGCCACAACCATAACTCCTACAGAGTTTTTACCAAAAGTATGACTATTATCATATATTTCTACTCTATTTATGTCATGTTTGATATCCAACAATCGAGATAAAGAATCTAATGCTGAATGATGAGCCTCTAAACTAGTCTTTTTAAGTTTTATACTTTCGAGTGCATTTTTTTCTGCCAATAAGATATGCTGTAGTTTTTCTCCTGACTTAGGTTTTAATATTTTTGTTTTTAATTTATTTTTTTTATTTAGTATTTTTTCAACTTCTTTGAAAAATTTGTTATCAATATTTATTAATATTTTAGGCGGAGTGTCCTTATCGGCATAAAATTGATACAAAAATGATTCAAGGATTTCAATATCTTCACTGGTATCTTCATGAGATGGAAAAAATGATTTGTTACCATAATTACTACCATTTCTATAAAACTTACCATGGATACAACTTTTATTATCAATAAGTTTAATGGCAAAAATATCAATATTCCGCATTTCTTTAATGTACACAGATTGATATTTTTGAATCTGATTTACTGATTTAATTCTATCACGCAATCGAGCTGCTTCTTCAAACATTTTATTTTTGCTAGCTGATTGCATTTTAGAATTAAGTTTTTTTTCAATTTTTTTTGTATTCCCTTTTAAAAATTTTTTCGCATCATCAATACTTTCTTTATATTTTGACTCATCTATATAACTCACACATGGCCCACTGCATCTTTTGATATCAAATAGCAAACAAGGACGAGACCTGTTATTAAAAACCCCATCTGAACAACTCCTTAATAAGAAAGCTTTTTGAAGAGAAATTATGGTATAGTCAGCAACTGATGGGGATACAAATGGACCAAAGTAATCACCTTTAATTTTTTTTAAACCTCGGTATTTTTGTAATCGAGGATATTTATGCTCTTTGTTTATGAGAATATAAGGAAAAGATTTATCATCTCTTAAAATTATATTGAAGCGTGGCTTATGTCTCTTAATCAAATTACATTCAAGAAGTAGAGCTTCAATTTCAGTATTTGTAACAAAAAAATTCATTTTTTTTGTTAAACTTATCATTCTTTGTAAACGACGAGTTAAGTTATTAAGAGAGGTGTAATTAATTACTCTCTTCGCAAGATTTTTTGCTTTTCCTATATATAATATTTTTCCATCTTCATCTTCCATTTGATATACGCCAGGCTGATGAGGTAGCGTCTTAGCTATAAATTTTATAATTTCTTGTCCTTTTAAATTAGGCTTAATATTTTGATGCTGATTTATAGTTTTAAGCTCTTTTTTATTCATTATCTAATTAAATCCCTAGATTATGATCCTAAATTATTATACTCAAAAATTTGAATTTTAATAAATAAGTCCAAATAAGTACCTAATATACTAACTGGAGATTTGAAGATGGCTAAAATGACTACTGAGGAAGCTTTTGTAAAAGTTTTACAAAAGCACGGAATACAACATTCTTTTGGAATAATTGGTTCGGCTTTTATGCCAATTTCAGATCTTTTTCCAAAAGCTGGTATTACTTTCTGGGATGTTGCTCACGAGTCTAATGGCGGGCTAATTGCTGATGGCTATACCAGATCAACTGGAAAAATTGCCATGTGTATTGCACAAAATGGACCGGGTATAACAGGTTTAGTAACTCCTATAAAAACAGCTTATTGGAATCATACACCTATGCTTTTAGTCACACCCCAAGCTGCAAACAAAACAATGGGTCAGGGTGGTTTTCAAGAAGTTGAACAAATGAACTTATTTAAAGACATGGTTTGTTATCAGGAAGAGGTTCGTGATGCATCCAGAATGGCTGAAGTTTTAAATAGAGTGATATTAAAAGCGAAAAGAGGATCAGCACCTGCTCAAATAAATGTGCCAAGAGATTTTTGGACACAAGTTGTAGATATTGAATTGCCATCCATTATAGAGTTTGAAAGGCCTGCTGGAGGTGCTACGGCTATTAGTGAAGCTGCAGAACTTTTATCTAATGCAAAATTTCCAGTAATATTATCTGGTGCAGGTGTAGTACTTGCTGATGCCATTGAAGATTGTAAAAAAATAGCAGAAAAATTAGACGCTCCAGTAGCTTGTGGATACCAACACAATGATAGTTTTCCAGGAAAACATCCTCTAGCGGTTGGCCCACTTGGATACAATGGCTCTAAAGCGGCTATGGAAATAATTTCAAAAGCTGATGTTGTATTGGCACTTGGAACAAGATTAAATCCATTTTCTACTTTACCAGGTTATGGAATTGACTACTGGCCCAAAAAAGCAAAGATTGTTCAAGTTGATATAAACTCTGATCGAATAGGTTTAGCAAAAAAAATATCAATAGGAATTTGCGGTGATGCTAAACTAGTTGCTGAGCAAATTCTTAGTCAATTATCATCAACTGCAGGTGATGATGGAAGAGAAGACAGGAAAGCATTAATTCATCAGACTAAATCTGCATGGCTTCAAACACTAACAAGCCTCGATCATGAAGAGGACGATGAAGGAACATCGTGGAATAAAGATTCTAGGGAAAGAGATCCCGATAGAATGTCACCTCGTATGGCGTGGAGAGCTATTCAAGCCGGTTTGCCCGATGATGCTATTATTTCAAGTGACATTGGAAATAATTGTGCAATTGGAAATGCTTATCCTACTTTTGAAAAGGGACGAAAATATTTAGCACCTGGTTTATTTGGACCATGTGGGTATGGTTTTCCTTCAGTGTTAGGAGCTAAAATTGGATGTCCTGATACTCCAGTTATTGGTTTTTCAGGAGATGGTGCTTTTGGAATTAGTATGAGTGAGATGACCTCATGTAGTCGAGAAGAATGGCCAAATATCACAATGGTTATATTCCGAAATTATCAATGGGGTGCAGAAAAAAGAAATACAACACTTTGGTATGATAATAATTTTATCGGAACAGAACTTGATCCAAAATTAAGTTATTCAAAAATTGCAGAGGCATGTGGTTTTAAAGGTGTTAAAGTTACAACTCAATCAGAGTTAACTGAAGCACTAAAAGTATCATGCCTGGACCAAATGAATGGCATTACAACTTTTATTGAGGTTATTTTAAATCAAGAATTAGGAGAACCTTTTAGAAGAGATGCTATGAAAGCACCTGTTGAGGTTGCTGGTATTAATAGTAAAGATACTGTAGCCCAATAAAATTATTGATCAGCAATAATTATATCAGCTGCTTTTTCAGCAATCATAATTGTCGGAGCATTAGTATTGCCTGATGTAATATTTGGCATAATAGAAGCATCGACAACTCTTAAATTGTCAATACCATGAACTTTTAGTCTGTCACTAACAACTGAGGTATCATCCTTCCCCATTTTACAAGTTCCAACTGGGTGGAATATAGTTTGAACATGTTCGCTTGCCGCTTGAATTATTTCTTCATCGCTTTGAAATTGTATGCCTGGTCTAAATTCTTCTGGATTGTATTTTTTAAATGTTTCACTTTCAAAAATAATTTTTCTAATTAATCTTATACCTGCAGCAGATACCTGTCGATCTTCATCAGTAGATAAATAATTCATTTTGATTTTTGGATAATCTCTGCTGTCTTTTGAAATAATAAAAACTTCCCCTCTGCTTGTGGGTCTGATGTTTGCGACAGTGGGTGTAAACGCATTAAAGCTATGAAGATTAGAACCACCTAATCTATCAGTACTAATAGGTTGAACATGAAATTGTAAATTTGGCGTTTCTCTATTCTCATCGCTTTTAGCAAAACCACATAATTGACTGGCCCCCATCGTCATGACGCCTTTTCTAAAAAACACAAATTCCATTCCAATCATCATTTTGCCAAAAAAACTATTAATAGTTTTATTTAATGTTTTAATATTTTTCACTTTGTAAACTGGTCGTAACATCAAGTGATCTTGTAAGTTTTTCCCTATACTGGTGTTGTGATGAATAATAGGAATGCCTAAATCACGTAATTTCTTTTCATCACCAATACCTGATGTTTGTAAAATATGTGGAGAACCAATTGATCCGGCAGATAAAATTACTTCTTTATTAGCCTTTACGGTAATTAATTCATTATTTTTCCAATATGAAATACCAGCAGCCTTTTTCCCCTCAAAATTAATTTTTTTTACATGTGCGTTAACTTCTACTTTTAAATTAGATCTTTTTTTTGCAGGATTTAGATAAGCAACAGCTGTACTACAACGTAACCCATTTTTTTCAGTGACCTGAAAATAATCACAACCAAAATTATCTCCAGTATTAAAATCTTTTATTTTGGGGATACCTATTTCTTCTGCGGCATTTTGAAATTCATCTAAAATATCTAGTTTAATTCTGATATCAGAAACAGATAAAGGACCACCTGCACCATGAAATTCATTTGCTCCTCTTTCCTGATTTTCTGATTTGATAAAGTATGGAAGAACATCATCCCAACCCCATCCAGTATTTCCTTGTTGACGCCATATATCGTAATCTCGTGATTGCCCTCTAATATATAAAAGTCCATTAATAGAAGAACTACCTCCTAAAGTTTTACCCCGAGGATAATTTATTGATCGTCCATTAATTGAGTCATCAGGTTCTGTTTTAAAGCACCAATCAGTCTTAGGATTGTGCATAGTTTTATAGTAGCCAACCGGAATATGTATCCATGGATAATTATCTTTACCACCTGCCTCTATTAATAGTACTGAAATATTTGTTTTTTTAGATAGTCTATTGGCCAAAACACAACCAGCTGATCCTGCGCCAATAATTATATAATCAAAATCCTTAATCATAATATCCTCTATTAAAGAAATTAATATCTGAGAACAAGGTTGTAAATGAATTGGCATGTGCTAGGTCTTTTTCATTATTAATTTCGGGAGGAAACATGAAAAAACTATTAACTATAGTTTTAGGTACAGTTGTTGCTTTAGGATTTATGACTGTATCTGTAAAAGCTAAAACACTTAAGTGTCAAACAGTTTTGAATGCTAAAAGTGATGAAGCTAGACTATTAAAAGAAGAGTTTACTGATAGAGTAACACTGTTAACTGGTGGATCTTTAGAATTTGAAATAATGCCAGCAGGTACAGTTGTTGGTGGAAAAGAAACACTAGACGCTATTGATAAAGGCTTAATCGACTGTGGTTTTGCTTGGACTCACTATTGGTCAGGAGAACATCCGGCTGCAATGCTTTTTGGTTCACCTGTAGCAGGTGGCGGTGTAGGTATTGATAACCTTGCTTTTTTATCTTGGTTTAATGCTGCTGGTGGAAAAGAATTATACGAACAACTTTGGGATGAAATGGGTAGAGACATAAAAGGTTTTATGCTTCAACCTGTTGGACCTGAAGCTCTTGGTTGGTTTAAAGAACCAATTAATAGCATGGAAGATTTTAGAAAATATCGTTTTAGAACACCTCCAGGCATACCAGGTCAAACATATAAAGATATTGGTATTGCTTCAGTAGCAATGGGCGGAGGAGATATTCTTCCTGCTCTTGAAGCTGGCACAATTGATGCGGCAGAATGGTGTTGTCCAAAACCTGATAGTGTATTTGGTTTTCAAAAAGTCTTAAAGCATTACTACCTTCAAGGTTTGCACCAAGTTGTTGTAAATGCAGACTTTTATATGAACGGTACTACATATGATAGTTTAACCGATCATGAAAAAGCTTCATTACAGGTAGCAGCTGATGCATCATTGATGTTAACTTTATCTGATAGAATTTATGAAAATGGAAAAGCTCTTAGAATGTTAACAGAAGAAGCTGGTGTTATTCTTCATGACACACCTTCAGATTATTTTACTGAATACATGGCAGCAGCTTTAGCAACTTTAAATAAAAATGCTGAAGAAAATGAATTTTTTAATGAAGTTTATACTTCTATGAAAGAATTCGCTGATATTGCTGTTCCTTTCTGGAGTGGAGCTCAAATGTCTAACGCTAAGTTAGGTATGGCTCATGCTGCAACACTGAAATAATTTAATGTAAATAAAGAGCGGACTAGTGTCCGCTCTTTTATTCCTGTAGAATAATAAAATGTCAGATAATATTCAAGACCATGATTTAAAAGATGAACTAATTGCTGAAAGAAAAGTTGGATATTTCGATAAACCAACTGATATGGCAAATTGGGTTTATAAAACAATAATAAATATTGATAAATTTAGTTTACTTATTGGTAAGACAGTGTGCTGGATTACTGTGCCTTTATTTTTGTGTATGGCATATGAAGTTATAGCAAGAAAGTTTTTTTTAGCCCCGACTTATTGGGCTTATGACATGAGTAGATTTTTTTACGGCGCAATGTTTATGATGGGGTCAGGATATGCTTTATCCAGAGGAGTGCATATTAGAGCTGATTTTTTATATCGTAATTTTAAAATAAAAACGCAAGGGATGGTTGATTTTTGGTTATATATATTTTTTTATTTTCCTGGCCTATATTTCTGTTTGTATATGACTACCATTTTTGTAATGGAATCAATTCAGCGTGGAGAAAAAGGTATGGATACTGCATGGATGCCATATCTATGGCCAATTAAATCTTGTTTGTGGCTTGGAATTGTTTTTTTATTAATTCAAGGATTATCAGAGTTATTGAAAAGTCACTATGCTATGAAAAATGGCAAATGGCCTGGTGACGAATGATTGCAGAGTTTGTTAGTCCAGAAATTTTAGGAATTTTTTTGATAGCAGTAATGCTATTTTCAATTTTTGTTGGCTTTCCTATCTCGTTCACCTTAATTTTCCTTGGTTTTGTTTTTGGATATTTAGGATTTGGGAAATTAGTTTTTTATTTAATGACACTGCAGTTCTCCATGGTCATGACAGAACAAACATTAGCCGCGGTCCCGCTCTTTGTTTTTATGGGTATCATGATGGAACAAGCTGGATTAATGGAAAGGCTATTTGCATCCGTTCAAATGATGCTGTCTCGTGTAAGAGGATCACTTTTTTATGCAGTACTTTTTGTATCTATAATTTTTGCTGCAGCAACAGGTATTGTCGGTGCTTCAGTAACAATACTAGGAATAATGGCTGCGAAGTCTATGAATAGATCTGGATATGACGTGAGATTAGCTGCTGGAACTATTACAGCTGGAGGAACATTAGGTATTTTAATCCCCCCAAGTATTATGCTTGTTGTTATGGGGCCAATAATGGAAATACCCGTTACGGATCTTTTTGCAGCAGCAATTATTCCAGGAATTATGTTAGCTGTTCTCTATGCTGGCTACACTACAATTAGGTGCTATTTAGATCCTTCTCTTGGACCAGTAGTTCCTGAAGAAGATAGAGAAAAAGATATTAAGGTTGTTATATATGAATTTTTTATGGGATTGGTGCCTCCTGCATTACTAGTATTTTCTGCACTTGGAAGTATCTTGTTAGGTTTAGCAACACCAACTGAAGCAGCGGGATGTGGTGCTCTTGGTTCTATTTTATTAGCGCTCGCTTATCGTAAATTAACATTAGAAAAATTAAAAGATGGGTTAATCAAAACATTAGAGATAACTGCTTTAATTATGTTGTTAGTTGCAGCTTCCAACTTTTTTGGATCTGTGTTTGCGAGATTAGGAACACCTACAATGATTACTGACTTCCTACTAGGCTTAGAGGTAAATAGGTATTTGATTTTAATAATAGTAATGGGAATGATTTTTTTATTAGGTTGGCCTCTAGAATGGGTTCCAATTGTTTTAATAGTAGTTCCAATTATACTGCCTTTAATAGAAGGATTAGAATTTAATCTTATTTGGTTTGCAATTCTTGTTGCCGTTAATTTACAGACAGCGTGGTTGTCACCACCAGTAGCACTCTCAGCATATTTTTTAAAAGGTGTTGTCCCTGAATGGGATTTAAAAGATATTTATATTGGGATGATGCAATTTATGGTAATTCAAGTTATTGGATTAGCTCTAATTATCATTTTTCCTCAAATTGCTTTATGGCTTCCACACTATATTTACGGTAGTTAATTTATAGTGAACTTATTTTTATTAATAGTTGGTTTAGCTCTTTTAATATTAGGCGCAGAATTAATAATTAGAGGCTCGGTTAGTTTTGGAAGAAAATTTAAAGTTTCTTTATTTGCTATTGGTGTAGTGATTGTTGCTGGAGGAACATCCTTACCAGAATTAGCAAGTAGTATTAATGCTGTTGTCACAAATCATGCTGATTTAGCTGTTGGTGCTGTCATTGGCAGTAATATAGCAAACTTAATACTCGTCATGGCGGCTACATCTTTTTTAATTCCTATTAGTAATATTAACCAAAATCAAATTAACCAGGCTTGGATTAATATTGCGCTAGCTGTAATGTTAATTGTCATGAGTTATTTAATTATATCTTTTAATTTTATATTTGGAATTTTATCAATCTGTTTGCTATTTATTATTATGTGGCTCCAGGTCAAAAAAGGCACATTAGATATCTCTGAAGTTGAAGAAAAAGGTGATTATTCGCTTGTAATATCTATTATATTTATTATCGGCGGTATTATTTTATTAGTTTATGGCTCAGATCTTTTTGTAGACTCAGCTATAAACATTGCAAACCAACTGAATATATCTGAAGCAATAATTGGAGTTTCATTAGTTGCTTTTGGAACTTCTCTACCGGAACTAGTTGTAGGCATTTTATCTGCTGTTAGGCGAAAAGTTGATTTTGCACTTGGTAATGTTTTAGGTTCAAATATTTATAATGTTTTAGGTGTACTAGGAGTATCATCATTTTTTGGTAACTTTAGCATACCTACAGTTATAGGTGCTGAAGATTTACTATTTATGTTGTTTGTTACTGTAATGATTTTAGGTTTTATGTTTTTCTTAAAAAGAATAGGAAGGACTTATGGATCTATTGGTTTGATATTATACGTTGGTTATATTTTTTATATTTATAATTAAAAACCAATTTAAAGATTTTCTTCTTCTAATACTTTTTTAGCAACTCTAAAACATTCTAAAGCCTGGGGTACGCCACAATAAATACCAATTACATGAATTATTGCTCTTATTTCTTCTTTTGTAACACCATTAGTAATTGCACCTCTGCAATGAATTTCCCACTCTTGCATTTTATCTAAAGCTCCAATCATTGATAAATTCATCATTGATCTAGTTTTCATATCAATAACTTCATCTCCCCAACCAAAACCCCAACACCATTCAGTCATGGCCTGTTGAAAAGGCAGTGTAAAATCATCAGCTTTTTCTAAATTTTTTTCTACATATTCTTTACCTAATGTAGCTTTTCTTTTTTCTAGACCTTTTTTAAATAATTCTTCATCCATATCTTCCTCTGTTTTTGTTTATAAGTATGATGTATATTATTATAATATGAATTTTAATACAAAGAATATCAATAGAAAAATTGGTCCCAAGTTTGGGGAAAAAGATTCTATTATAAGCAACAGATTTAAACCAAAACTTTATGAAGATAAAATTAATTTTGATCGTATGCGAATGTATCGATTAAATAGAGTAAGAGATCAATTACAACAAAATGAGATAGGTGCATGTATTTTATTTGATCCGATAAATATTCGTTATGCTACGGATACAAGAAATATGGCGGTATTTTCTTTTCACTTAATGACACGATATGTTTTTATTCCTGCCAGTGGGCCAGTAGTATTATTTGAATATCCAAAATGTGAACATATTTACGAGAATAATTGCACCATCGATGAGGTAAGAGAAGTTATCAGCTGGGATCATTTTTCTTGGGGAAATAATGTTTATGATAAAGCTCTTGAATGGTCAAAGATTATTGATGATCTAATGAAACAGTATAGTTCTGAAAATAAAAAACTGGCTATAGATGTTTGTGATCCAGCTGGAATCAATGCTTTAAACAATAATTATAATTATAAAATAACTAACGCTCAAAAATTTTTGGAGATTGCAAGATCGATAAAGTCTCAAGATGAGATTATATGCATGAAAGCTTCAATTAAAACAGCTGAAAAAGGCATTTTACTTATGCATGAAAATTTAAAAGCAGGAATGACAGAAGAAGAATTGTGGTCAATTTTACATAAAACAAACATTGAAAATGGAGGTGAATGGTTTGAAACAAGATTACTAAATTCAGGCCCAAAAACTAACCCCTGGTTTCAAGAGTGCAGTAATAGAATTATACAAGAAGGTGAGCTCGTTGCTTTTGATACCGATATGGTTGGACCGTATGGATATTGCGCTGATATTTCGAGAACATTTGTAGAAGGTAGAAAGTTAAGCAATGATCAAAATAAAATTCATAGTTTGGCATATGACAATGTAAAATATAATGAACGATTAATTAAACCCGGAGTATCTTTTAGAGAATTTGCAGAAAAAGCCTGGCAACTTCCAGATAATTGTTTTGATAATCACTATCCATGTCAAATACATGGTGTTGGAATGAGTGACGAATGGCCGTTTATTGCTTATCCCAATGAAGATTATAGTAATGGAGATTATAGCGGCGCCTTTCAAGAAAATATGGTGGTGTGTGTTGAAAGTTATATTGGGGAAGTAGGCGGAAATGAAGGGGCAAAATTAGAAGACCAGTATTTAGTTACTGATAAAGGGTTGAAATTATTATCTTCCATTCCTCTTAATCTGGTTTAATTGTATTTATAAGTTTATTACTAATCTTAAAGCATCATAAATAGCGGCATGGATATTTCTAGAAGAAACAGCATCTCCTATTCTATATAAATTAAATTTGTTATTTTTATTTTTAATAATATTTTGTTGCTCACCTTTTATAAATTGAGCGTAGTTCACTTCACCTTCATTTTTGGAGAGAGATACAAGATTAAAATATAACTCATCTAAAGGTTTTACTCCATAGTTTAAAAAAATTTGATCATAAGTAGAGTTGTATTTAAACTGTCCATCATAATCAGAACCAATGACAGCATTTAATTTATTTCCTTGTATCGATACATCTATTAATCTTTTAGCAATGGAATATGTTATTTTTTTATTTTGAAGATTTTTTAAATAAGGAGTTAAATTCATTCCCATAATTTCAGAAGAAATTAATCGGTCAGGTGTCATAAATTCAACTGTTGATCCATTTTCAATGGCTATTTCTGCTGATTGCATAGCGGTATGATCCCCCGCCTCATCATAGATTAATATATTTTTAGCTAACTTAATATCCCCTGAAATTATATCCCAGCTTGTAAAAACATTTTCTAAATCTTTTTTTGTTTCAAAAAGTTCAAGGTTGGGCATCCCTCCCGTTGCAATAATGACAGTATCAGGATTCTCCTCAAGAACATGTTGACTTTCAGCTAAAATATTAAAATTAAATTTAACATTTCTTTTTGCGCATTGTTGCATCCTCCAATCAATGATACCTATCATATCTTTTCTTCTGTTAGATTTTGCACATAATCTAATTTGCCCCCCTGGATCAGGCGCTGCCTCAAAAACAACAACTTCATGACCTTTTTCCCCAGCAATCCTTGCCGCTTCAAGTCCTCCAGGGCCGGCGCCAACAATAACAATCTTTTTTTTTGATTTTGATGCAGTAATAATATTTGGAAATCTTAACTCTCTACCTGTTGCAGCATTATGTATACATAAGGCTTCTTCTCCTTGATAAATTCTATCTAAACAATAAGTTGCTCCAACACATGGTCTAATATCATCTTCTCTTTTTTCTTTTATTTTTGTAACAATGTATGGATCTGCTAAGTGTCCTCTAGTCATACCAACCATATCAACTAAACCATTAGAAATAGCATATCTAGCTGTTGCTACATCAGAAATTTTAGATGCATGAAATACAGGTAAATTAATCTCTTTTTTAATTTCACCCGCAAAATCTAAATGGGGAGCGCTCTTCATTCCTTGAATTGGTATCTGTTTTGTTAAAATTGGATCGGTATGTATTCGTCCTCTATTAATATTTAAGTAATCTATCAAACCTGATTCAGATAAAATTTTAGCAATCTTGAATCCGTCTGTTTTTGTTATTCCTCCTGCTTGAACTTCATCAAAGACGCTACGTATTCCCAAAATAAAATTTTTACCAACTTTTTTTCTAATTTCAGATAAAATATCTAGTGTAAAACGTAATCTATTTTCTAAACTGCCACCATATTCATTTTCTAATTCGTTTGTTAATGGAGATAAAAATTGTCCAATTAAATGTCCTTGACCCTCAAGCTCAACACCATCCATACCCCCTTCCTTCATTCTTTCTGCAGCATCTCCAAACTCTTTAATTATTCTTTGAATATCCCAACTCTCTGCGACTTTAGGAAAAGCTTTATGTGCAGGTTCGCGGTGTTTTCCAGAAGAAATTGAAGGAAGCCAATCTCCTTTATTCCATGATGTTCTTCTGCCTAAATGTGTTAATTGTATCATTATCGCACAATCTTGATCATGAATTACTTTTGTGAGTTTTTTAATCCAAGGCACAACTTCATCTTTATAAGCATGAATATTATCAAAAGAAGGAGGACTGTCCTTTGATACTACAGCTGAACCTGCAGTCATAGTCATCGCTATTCCCCCTTTAGCTCTTTCCAAATGGTAAGCTATATACCTATCTTTTGGAAATCCATCTTCATTATAGGCTGGTTCATGACTTGTGGTTAAAATGCGATTTTTTAGATTCAAATGTTTCAACTGAAAAGGTTGTAGTAATGAGTCTGTCATTTGTTACTTTCTAATTTGTTGAAAAATCATTGTCTGTTAATGAAGTAGCAACCCACTTATTAAAATGGTGGGTAGGATTATCAAGAACAGGTGAAAAATTTCCACCATTGTATACTGGAGAGTTTCGACCCTGTTGCATTCCTTCAATAATACTTAAGTCTTCTGATTGAATACTATGCCACTGTTCAAAATTTTGTTTTCTTAGGGATTTATAAGTATTTCCACGAGCTGCTTCTTCTCCCACATAGTAAATTTCCATATGTTCTCTTGTAAAATCATGACTTACAGGTTCTAACCAATATACATAGTAATGATCTTTATGAATTCCTAGCATCACATTTGGAAACAATGCCACATACTCAGCATGCTTTTCTTTTTCTTTTGACCAACCTGGGAAGGTTGGAAACTTTTTATCATTTTTAAATCGCGGATCATACACGACAGTACCTTGTCCAGCAAAACGATTTGGCAATCCTTGTATATGATAATGATCATCAATTTTTGAATAGGCATTTAGACCAGGATGAACAAACGGTAAATGATAGCTCTCACAATAATTTTCTATAGCAAACTTCCAATTACATTTAGCTTCTAGAAGAAAATATCCATAATCTTCAGCATGAGAAATCATGGCTTGATCCTCTTTCGTCCAAAAATCTGCCCACCTTTCTTCTAGTGGTTTGATATATTCTTCAAAAGGTAATTCATTACCAGAAATATTTACCATAATTAAGTCAAGCCAAACGGTTGAACTTACTTCTTTTAGTTTACTTTTGGATTTATCAAAATCAACATGTTCATTTTTATTAATTCCTCCTAAGTGAGGTGTTGCTATTAAATTACCTTCAAAATCGTAAGACCACGAGTGATAGGGGCATCGTAAAACATTTTTTAAAGAACAGCTTTCATTAATTAATTTATATCCTCTGTGACTACATACATTATGAAAAACTCTTACTTGATTTTTTTTATCACGAATAATAATGAGAGGAATTCCAAGTAAGTCAAACGGTTTAGTATCTCCTGGGTTGGGTATAGAGCTTGCTACACCAATAGTAACCCATTTATCTTCAAAAATTTTTTTACGTTCAATATTTGTATATGGTCCATTTAAATAACATTCATTAGGTAAACCGTGAGCATTTTCAATCGATTCACCAACAATATTAAGTTTTTCCTTATCAATTATTTTATAAATTTCTTTTTCCATAAAAACCTATCAAAACAGTAAGTTAGGTTTTATAAAAGTCAAATCAAATTATATTATGAAGAATATAGTAATGAAAAATATTGAATTTAATTCTAGCATCAACCCTACTATAGGCGTTGAAATTGAGCTTCAATTAATTGACAATGTCACTTTTGATTTAAAAAATATTTCTCACAAAATACTTGCTGATATAGATAAAAAATTTTCTGATAGAATAAAATATGAACTTTTTGAATCAATGATAGAAATTAATACTGGTATTTGTAATACAATTCAAGAGGTGGACAATGATATTCAACAAACATTAAACCATTTAGAAAATATTTTAACAAATTATAATGCTTCAATAAATTTTAGTAGCCTTCATCCTTTTGCTAGGGGTAAAGATCAAATTATTACAGATGATTCTCGCTATAAACGTATTATGAAAGATCTTCAAATTATAGGAACGCGTTTTATTACACAAGGTCTCCATGTTCATGTGGGCATACATGATTCTGAAAAAGCCATAAATGTTAATAATGCCTTAAGAATGTATTTACCTTTACTGCTAGCCCTTACTACATCATCTCCATTTTATGAGGGCACAGACACAGGATTACATTCTTATAGAACAAAAATATTTGAATCTTTACCTTTAGCAGGATTGCCTGATTATTTAGATGATTGGGATCATTTTGTAAAACTAACAAACAATTTAACAGATGCTAAAGTTATAAAATCTGTAAAAGATTTATGGTGGGAGGTGAGACCTCACCCTGGTTTTGGTACTGTTGAAATTAGAATTTGTGATATTCCTGTTACTTTTAAAGAAATACTTACTTTAGTAGCCTTAATACAAGCTCTAGTTGTAACATTACAAAATTTACAAAAATATCCAAACGTTCATATTCAAATTTTAGAATCAAATAAATGGCAAGCTGTTCGATATGGACTCGATGGAATCTTTATTGACCCCTTAACCTTGCAACAATTAAATATTAGAAAAGCAATTCAGGATCTTTGTAAATTAGTTGAGCCAACAATGATATCTCTGGGATCTTCGCATTATCTCAGTATGGTAGATGAAATTCTTACAAAAGGGACAGGGTCTTCAAAAAAAAGAGAGCTTTTTAGAACATCTGAGAGTTTTGAATATGTAATGAGATCTCTAAAAGAACAATTTTATTTTTGATAAATTTATTTAAATGGTAAAAGTTTAGTGTTTGTATTCCTCTCTCTGAACTATAAATTAAGATATTTTTTTAAAGTATCCATTCTTCTTTTTATTATTCTAACACTATTATCTTCTAAGGTTTTAGCCGGCGTTACATTTGTTGATAGTTTTGATGTCAGTTCTCAAGATACATTTCCATTAGGATTAGCCTTTAGCGCAGATGGAACCAAAATGTTTGTTGTGGGTCTTAACGATCGCGATGTGAATGAATATACATTAACTACAGGTTTTGATGTTTCTACTGCCTCTTTTGTTGATAGTTTTAGTGTTAATTCTCAAGAAACAGCTCCAAGAGCAGTAGCCTTTAACACCGATGGAACCAAAATGTTTGTTGCGGGTGTTATTGGTTCTGATGTGAATGAATATACATTATCTACAGGTTTTGATGTTTCCACCGCCTCTTTTGTTGATAGTTTTGATGTCAGTTCTCAAGATACATCTCCATTAGGATTAGCTTTTAACACCGATGGAACCAAAATGTTTGTTGTGGCTGGCGGTGATGATGTGAATGAATATACATTATCTACAGGTTTTGATGTTTCTACCGCCTCTTTTGTTGATAGTTTTGATGTCAGTTCTCAAGAATCAGCTCCAGCAGGATTAGCTTTTAACATCGATGGAACC
>CABXJB010000007.1 GCA_902512415.1 uncultured Alphaproteobacteria bacterium | reverse complement strand
AACCCAAATAAAGAACCGCTAATAAAAAAAGTTAAAGAAGATTTTTGATATGATACTTTAGAAATTAAAAATATAAAATAAGGGAATAAAGCAAATCCCAAGGGAAGCATAAAAAAAGGAGGGTATAATAATGCTGTTAAAACACCCAAAATAAAAAATTTTAAAAAAATCAATTAGTTAATTTTGTTATTTGTACAGTTAAAATCTTTCTCTCATTTGCTCTTAAAACTTTTATATTAACAATATTATCAATATTAAATTCCTCATTACTTCTCGGTATTCTATTAATTTTAGAAAAAACTAAACCTCCAACAGTTTCAATTTCTTCTTCATCTGCAACTTCAAGATTTATATTAAAATCTCTTTCTAGTTGATCAATTCTATATGCAGCATTTGCTATTAAAAGATTTTCTTCTTTTTTTATAATTTCTTCATCAATATCTTCTGCATCATGTTCATCTTCTATTTCACCAACAATTTCTTCAACCAAATCTTCGATTGTCACTAACCCATCAACTCCACCAATGCCGTCTACTACAAGCGCTATATGTATTCTTGATAATCTCATTCTTTTTAATAATTCTAAAATTGGAGATTTGGGAGCTGTGTAAAGTACATCACGTAAAATTAAATTTAAATCAAATTCATTTTTGTTAATTTTTATAAAATCTTTTACATGAAAAAACCCAATAATATTATCTAAATTATTTTCATAAACAGGAAGTCTAGAATGCGATTCTTCTTTAATTAGATCAAGAATTTGATTATAATTTTGCTTATTATCAACTGAAATAATTTCCCCCCTTGGAACCATTACGTCCTCAACACTTTTGTTTTCCAGTTGTAAAATATTTTTTATTAAATTTTTTTCATTATTATCATCAGAATTACTTAATTGATCATTTGTACTATCTTCATTAGCAATTAAATTTAATATCTCTTCCTTAGAAGAATCATTATTTAATAGTTTTTTAATTAACCAACTCTTCCAAAGACTAAGTTTTTCTTGATTATCTTGATTCATACAAAATAAGGACTTTCTATATCTAATTGCATTAAAATTTTTTCTTCTAATTTTTTCATCTTTAAAAAATCAGATTTTTTTTTGTGATCATATCCATTAACATGCAAAAAACAATGAATAATTAAGTGTGTTATATGATCATAATAATTTATTAAGTTTAGTTTTGCATCCTTTTTAATAGTTTCAGCTGCAAAGAAAATATCACAGTAAGCTTCATTCATATTTTTATTTTTTTTAATATAATTTACGAAAGTTAAAACGTCTGTAGTTTTATTTTTTTTTCTATATAATTTATTAATATTTTTTATTTTATTATCATCTATAAAAACTAAATTTACAATATAAAAGTTATTTTTTTTAAAATCAAGATCGTCAATTTTAATTATCTTTTTAACAATTTCTTTAATTTTTAACATTCTTTTTGACCAATAATTTGATTTACAAAAAAAATTAGTTTGAATTTTTTTCTTCATATGCATTAATAATTTTTCTCACAACTTCATGTCTGATGACATCTCTTTGATCTAATTCAATGAAACCTATATCTTTTATTTTGTTTAGTTTTTTTGAAGCATCTATTAGTCCTGAATCATTTTTAGATATTAAATCAATTTGTGTGTTATCCCCTACAACAACCATTTTGCTATTTTTTCCTAGTCTTGTAAGAAACATTTTCATTTGAATTTTAGTAGTATTTTGTGCTTCATCTAAAATAATATAACAGTCCTCTAATGTTCTTCCACGCATAAAAGCTATGGGTGCAATTTCTATTGTATTATTTGCTAATTTTTTTTCAACTTGATCATAAGGCATCATTTCATAAAGAGCATCGTAGATTGGTCTTAAGAAAGGGTCAACTTTTTCCTTTAGATCGCCTGGCAAAAATCCAAGTTTTTCACCAGCTTCTACAGCTGGTCTTGATAAAATAATTTTTTTCACAAAACCTTGTTGAAGTGATGCGACTGCTTTAGCCACTGCTAGAAAAGTTTTGCCTGTTCCTGCAGGTCCATAAGCAAAAACTATATCCTTTGAATTAAGTAAGTGAAAATAACTTTTTTGGTTTTGAGAGCGTGGCAATATTTTCCTTTTTTTTGTTTGAAAGAAAAGGCTCATTTGTTCATCTGGATTTATCTCTAATATTTTCATACTTTTAGCTTCCATTATTTTATCTTCATCTATATCTTCGCCTTTTTTTGCTTGTTCAAATAATAATAAAATTTCTTCTTTTGTGTCTTTTATTGATGATTGAGTTCCAATAATTTTTATTTTATTACCTCTATATTTAATTTGAACATTATTAACTTTTTCTATTATTTGAATATTCTTATCATCTACCCCAAAAAGATTAGAAATATAGTTATTATCATTTAATTCAAAATCTAAGTAATAATTTAAATTATTCAAATTGAACTCTCTAAAGCAAAATCAGTTGAATTTAATATCTTAACTTTTTTAATAGTATTAATTAAATCGCTATCACTTTTGGTAAAAACACTCTGGTTATATATTGATCTACCTATATATTGGTCTTGATGTCTTCCCCTTTTTTCAAATAATATTTCCATGTTTTTTCCTATAAAAGATTTATTAAATTTTTTTTGTTGTTCTTTTAAAAGTGACTGTAACGCACTCAATCTTGCTTTTTTATCTGCGATGGGGACATTATCTTTTTTTTGTGCAGGAGTTCCAGGTCTCTGACTATACATGAAAGAATAGGCTATAACAAATCCTACATTATCTACAACTTTCATAGTCTCTTCAAAATCTTTATCTGTTTCATTTGGATACCCTACAATAAAGTCAGATGATAGAGCTATATCGGGTCGCTTATCCCTAAGCTTATCAACAAGCCTTCTATAAAAATCGACTGTATGTTTTCTATTCATATCCTTTAATACTTTGTCTGAACCAGACTGAATTGGAAGATGTAAAAAAGGCATTAGTTTCTTATTTGTTTTGTGTACTGCAATAAGTGAGTCATTCATATCTATAGGGTGGGAAGTCATATATCTAATTCTTAAAAGTTTTTCTATCTCACTAACTTTATTCACTAAATATGCTAAATCTTTTGGTTTACCATCAACTCCTACCCCATGATATGCATTTACATTTTGACCTAAAAAAATAATTTCTTTTACGCCTTGTTCAACATATGTTTCTATTTCAATTAAGATATCGTTTACAGGTCGAGAAAATTCTGGCCCTCTAGTGTAAGGAACAACACAAAAAGAGCAAAACTTATCACATCCTTCTTGAATTGAAACAAATTCTGACACACCGCCCGCAGAATTATAGAGCAAATTTTTAAATTTCTCATTTTGTGTAAATTCATCACTTACAACAGTATCACTTGTATCTAACATGTCTGGCAGGTTATGGTAGGATTGGGGTCCTACAACAAAATCAACTGATGGTGCTCTTTTTTTTATTTCTTTTCCTTCCGCTTGAGCTACACACCCTGCTACGACTAATTTAAAATTTTCCTTCGATTCATGTTTTTTTATTTTATTTATTCTACCAATATCTGAATAAACTTTTTCAGCTGCCTTCTCCCTTATGTGACAAGTATTCAAAACAACCAGATTGGCATCCTTAGGATCATCTGCGACTTCATAGTTTTTATTTTTAAATAAATCTAGAATTCTATTCGAGTCATATACGTTCATTTGACAGCCATAAGACTTAATATAAATTTTATTTTTTTTCATTCCTAATAAGATTTAGTTAATACCAAAGCATCAATTCTTTTATTTTCTATTAAAAAATATTTTTTTCTTGTGTAAGTAGTTTTAAATTTCATTTTTGTATAAAATGATATTGCCTTAGAATTATTTTTTGAAACTTCAAGATAAATTTTTTTCAAACAACTGTTATTTTCTTCTATTATATTTATCAGCTCTTTCCCTAAACCTTTTTTTCGAAAATTCTTACAAACATATAATAGTAATATCTCATATTCTAATATTTTTTCAATATTAAATAAGTCACCTAAAATAAAAGAAACTAGAGTTTCATTATAAAATGCACCATATGATAAATTAATATTTTTATTAAGTTGATTAATAATCTGATTTTCAGACCATCCAATATTTAAAAAATCCTCATAGTTTTTTCCTTCATTAAAAATAAGACTGGTAAAAAGACTTTTATAACTCTTATTTAGTTTACGGTAATTGATCAATTTAATAGGGTATTGTTTGAAACATAAATAGGCTTAATTATTAAATGTTTATTAAATTTCAATTTATGTAAGTTTTCTATAACATTTATTTTAATTGAAAAAGTTTCTAATTTAACTTTAGTATCTAAAAACTTAGGTATGCTAAGGTTATACAATATATAAGAAACTGAATCAGGCATTATATAGTTCTCATTATCAATCTTTTCATGAATAAATCTTAATTTTTTTTTGTATGAAAAAAATTTTTGGTTGTTTGAAGATTCAAAATATATGCCTATTTCTTTCCCAAAATCATCTAGATGCTTGAGAATAGTTGCAGTCGATACAACTGAGACTGGCAGTCTCATTGACTGACTTAGACCTGCTATAAAAGATGCACCAACTCTTAATGCTGTATAAGATCCAGGACCTATAGTTATAATTAACTTTTTTAAATTTTTAGATAGTTTGTAAACATTATCTATCTGAAGGTATATGGGAATTAGCAAATCACTAAGTTTTTGATCAGTATTATTTGTAATTTTAATTGAATCTATAATTTTTTTATCATTAATTAAGTGAAATTCTGGTATTGGTGAAGCTACATCTAAAAAAAGGAACATCAAATGTTTAATTTAAAAATATTATTAATTTTTTTTATATGTTTAAACATATCTTCTTCCTATGCAAGCAACATTAAAAATTCAGCTGTTGTGTTTATGTATCACAAATTTGGAGTTTCTAAATATCCTTCCACTAGTGTTACAATAGATCAATTTGATGCCCACTTAAAAGAATTTTCTAAAGAAAAATATTCAGTAAAGCCGATTGAGTTTATAATAGATACAATAATTAATGATGGAACTCTTCCTCAAAATACTATTGGAATTAGTATTGATGATGCCGATAGATCATTTTATGAAGTAGGTTGGCCTAAGTTCAAAGAGAAGGGTATCCCTGTTACACTTTTTGTTAATACTTCAACAATTCGTGAAAATAACAAAAATTATTTAAATTGGAATCAGATTAGAGAACTAAAAGATCAAGGACTGTCAATTGGTGCTCACTCTCATAACCATTATCATATGTCTGATTTATCAATTGATGAGGTAAAAAATGAAATAGAAATTTCAAATAAAATTTTTCTTAGAGAGCTAGGTGGTATCCCTTCTCTTTTTGCCTTTCCTTATGGTGAGGCAAATACAGAAATTATAAATTTACTGAAAGAATATAAATTTAAAGTTGCCTTTGGTCAGCACTCAGGAATTATAAATGAAACATCTAATCTATATTATTTACCTAGATTTTCTCTAAATGAAAGATATGGGGAAATTGATCGAGTAAAATTTGCTTCTAATGCCAAAGGGTTAGGTGTTTATGATTTCATACCAACAGACCCTACAATTAAAGAGAATCCTCCTTACATTGGCTTTTCATTACTTGATGAAAAATTAGTTCCTTCTATTAATTGCTTTGTTTTTGATAGTAAAGGGCAAGTAGATACAGAACTATTTAAATTTAATGAACGTATAGAAATCAGACTAAAAAGAAAACTAACTAAGGGTCGTTCAAGAGTAAATTGCACAGCTAAAGGTAATGACAACTTATGGCGATGGTTTGGTCACCAGTTTTATTTATGAGTTATTAATTAAATAACTGAACGAATCGAATTGATCTAATTTATTGGCATCAATTATTAAATTAATTGTTTTAATATAATTTATATCAGTGGCATAAGAATCGAGTTCTTTAACTAACAACTTGATATTACTAAAATTATTTTTTTCTCTCATAATCTTTCTGACCTCTCTAAAATCTTTATAGGCGTAGTGGGAATTAAGGTTATTAAAATATGATTGAACACTTTTATCTACTGAATCAAATGCTTTAACTAAATGTTTTTCTCCCTCATCTCTTAAAAGAGGAACAACACCATTAGAATAATTATATGTATATTCACCAAATAATGCATTATATTCTCTTGCAAACCTTGACGTTCCCCAACCACTCTCATTCGCTGCTTGGGCAAGCACTATAGAATTTGGAATAACATCAACACGATCTAATAAATCATTCACTAAATCATACTTATGTTTATCGGCAGTTTTTATTCTATATTTTTTTGAAATATTATTTAAAAATTTCAAATCAGATTTTGATAACGTATTATTATCAACCAAAAAATTTCTAATATTTTCTAACTTAGATCTTTCTAAGATAATATTTTGATTTTCGTATGAAATTAATGGGAGTAAAGTTTTCACAAATTCTCTTTTTGATTGAGAAAGAAAATCTAAATTAACTTCATATATATTTTTGTTTAAAACTTTTAGACTTGAATCTTTATCAATGAACTGAATTATTTTTGGATTTAATGGCTTTCTTTTAATAGAAACAAAAAACTTATCTATTCGTTTAATATTTATATTTTCAACTAAAATTTTCTTTTGTGAATATAATCTATTAACTGTGTATGAATCATAAGTACTACAGTAATTTAAAACATAATGATCAAGTATTGTTTTTAGTTCATAAACAATATTATTTTTTTCATTTATTTTTTTCTCCTCAAAGGCAATAGACGTTATGGAGGTTAGTACAAATAAAAAACCTATTGTAATATTTAAATATAAAAGTTTATGCATCAACTGGTCTTACCTCTTGTACTTCAGGAATATAATGCTTTAACATATTTTCTATTCCCATTTTAAGAGTAGCAGTAGAACTGGGGCAACCTGAACATGCTCCTTGCATTTTTAAGTACACTACACCGTCTTCAAAATTATTGTAGATTATATCTCCACCATCCATTGCTACAGCTGGTCGAACTCTTGTATCAAGAAGTTCTTTAATTTGCTTTACAATATCAGAGTCATTTTGATTTGTTTCAAGACTGATTTCACCTTCTTTGGAAGCAGCCCTTTCAATTGTCTTGTCTTCAGAATTAAAGTGATCAATAATTCCACCTAGTACAGATGGTTTCATAACCTGCCATTCGTAAGCATCACTTTTAGTTATTGTAATAAAATCACTACTAAAAAATACCCCTTCAACTCCATCTACAGCAAATAATCTTCTAGCAAAAGGTGAATCTCCTGCGTCATCAATATTTTGATAAAATGCTGTTCCTTCATCCATAACCACCTTCCCAGGTAAAAATTTGAGTGTTTGGGGGTTTGGTGTTTGTTCAGTTTGTATAAACATATACTTCTTATATAGGTATTAATGTGACATTCGTATGAAAATTGGTAATAAAAATATAAAAAATTTGGGATATTAATCTTTAAAAAAACCAATTATTTCGTAAATTTTTGATAATACTGGATCAGCAACGTTTATAGCACGGTCTTTACCATTACTGATTATCGAATCTAAGTATTTTTCATCTTTTATTAAATTGTTGATCTCAAGAGAAATAGGGGATAATTTTGAAGATGCAAGCTCGCCTAAATCCTTCTTCAATTGAGAGAATTCTTTTCCTGCAAAATCATAAACTACTTTCTCTAACTCTAAATCGTTAAGCGCTGAGTATATAGTAAGAAGGTTGAAAGCCTCAGGTCTATTTTTAGCCTCTTCTATGTTTTCAGGTAGAGGTAATGGATCAGTTTTTGCTTTTCTAATTTTTTTTACAATCTCATCTTCACTATCAGATAACATAATCCTCGAATAATCTGATGGATCTGATTTACTCATTTTTTTCAAACCATCTCGAAGACTCATTACGCGTGTAGCTGCTCCAAAAATTAGTGGTTCAGGAATAGGAAATATATCAGTGTCAAAATCACTATTAAATTTCTGGGCTATATCACGTGTTAGTTCTAAATGTTGTTTTTGATCTTCACCAACCGGAACATGTGTTGCTAAATATATAAGAATATCTGCTGCCATTAAGGTTGGATAAGAAAATAATCCAACTGATACGTTTTCACTATTTTTACCAGCCTTATCTTTAAATTGCGTCATACGGTTAAGCCATCCCATACGAGCTACACAATTAAAAATCCATGCCAATTGTGCATGTTGTGGTACTTGCGATTGCACAAATAAAGTATTTTTTTCTGGATCAATTCCTGAAGCAATAAATGCAGCTACCACCTCTCTTGTTTTTTGCTTCAATATTTTTGGATCTTGCCAAACAGTAATAGCATGGAGATCAACAACGCAAAAAAAGCACTCAAATTCTTTTTGAAGAGATACAAAATTTTTAATGGCACCTAAATAATTTCCTAAATGCAAATCACCAGAAGGTTGAACGCCTGATAATATTCTTTTGCTGATTTTTTGCATATTATTTTTTCAAGTAGTTTTTAATATCAGTAATTGTTATTATTTTTAATATAAATATTAATATTCCATAAATTGCTGCAGTAATAATAACAGTAAGCACCAAATAGAATATATTATTCATAATATCTATTAAATATAATTCAGCAAAAAAGAAATTTTCTAGATACCTAATAACAAAAATAAGAGCTAATAAGCATATAAGTAATTTAAATATATTGCTTAAAAATTGACGGTCTAAATTTAATGTTTGCTTACTAATAAGTATGATAAAGAGTAAAGCAGCATTTATCCAAGCACTGATAGCCGTTGCTAATGCTATACCCATCTCTCTCATGGTACTTATTAATATCAGAGATAATATAATATTCGTAATAACGCTGACAATAGAAATATATAAAGGTGTTTTTGTATCTTCTCTTGCAAAAAAACAAACTATCAAAACTTTAATTAAAACGTAAGCGGGTAAACCAAGAGCAAAATAACCAAGCACATTAGAAGTATAGATGGTATCTTCTTGAGTAAAGGCGGCACGCTCAAATAAGATATGAACAATTGGTAAAGATAAAAAATATAAACCAATTGCTGAGGGTATAGAAATTAATAAGGCAAACTCTAAAGATCTATTTTGTAAATTAGTGGTCATTTCATTATTATCCGATTTAATAGCTTTTGATAAACTCGGCAGTAATACTACTCCAAGTGCAATACCAAATATTGCTAAAGGTAATTGATTTAATCTATCCGCATAATACAAATGACTAATTGCCCCTATAGGAAGGAAAGAAGCTATAATTGTTCCAACAATAATATTTAATTGAATTACACCAGAGCCAAGCACACCTGGGAAAAATAATCTAAAAAACTTTCTTAACTTCTCATTTAATTCTGGAAATTTTAATTTAGGTTTATAAAAATCCAGAATAGATCGGTGTAAAAATAAAAACTGTCCAACCCCGCCTATTAAGACACCAATAGATAGAGCGTGACCGGCAGAACTTACATACGGTGTAATAATAAAAAGAGAGAGAATAAAACTAATATTTAAAATAGCAGGAGCAAAAGCGCCTACAGCAAATCTTTCATGCACATTTAAGATTGAGGTAAAGTGTGCTGCCAAGGAAATAAAAATTAAATACGGAAATATTATTTTTCCAAAATAAACAGCTAAATCAAATGCTTCACTATTTACAGAAAACCCAGGCGCCAGTATTTGAATTATATATGGCATGCCAAAAAAGAAAATGATTGTTAAACACACCGTAACAAATAGTAACAATGACATCGTGTTCTCAACAAAGTCAGCAGCTTCACGATCATCTTTAGAATCAATTACAATACCAGAGAAAACAGGGACTAGAGCTGCGCTATATGCTCCTTCCGCTAAAACACGTCGAAAGAAACTGGGAATACGAAAAGCTACGAAGAAAGCATCTGATGTTACAGTTGATCCTAGAAATCGTGCTATTAATATGTCACGAACAAAACCAAGTATCCTACTTAGAATTGTATAAAAACTAACAGTAAAAAAGGACCTGAAGAGCGATTGCATTATCTAATTTTATATTGTGCTAAGTGATTTGTATAAATTTTATTTGTGTCCCAATTAGGTTCTTAACAACTAATAGCAGAGTTTGATTATATTTTTTACAGAAACATCATAGCATAAATAAAATTCTTTATTTTTACCATTGACTAAATATTAAAAAATATGTAATGTTATAACATTACATGACTAATAATGAAATAACACTAAGTATTTTAAGCGGAAATCCTAAGGGTTTATCCGCATATGAAATATTAGATAAATTTCAATCATTTAAAAAAGTTCAACCAACTACAGTATATCGAGCATTAAATGCTTTAATTAAAGATGGCGTTATTCATAAATCCATTTCTAATAAAAAGTTTATGTTATGTAGTCACTCTCATAAACATAAGCATGATCACAATACATTATTAGCAATTTGTAAAATATGCGGAAATACTGAAGAGCTATTAAAAGAACTTTTTTTACCTATCACCAAGATAAAAAAATTAAATAAGTTTGATTTATCTTTTTTTGATCTAGAAATTTTAACTAAATGTAAGGCTTGCAAATAATGGAACACGCACACGAACTACCCGAATTTTTACACTTCCTTGAAGAAATAGATATTCTAAGAGGATTTGTTTTTGGTTTTACTCATACTCTTATTCCGCTTATAGGTTTTTATTCTGGATGGAGTATAAATAGATTACTAAAAATAGTCTCTAATGGATATGTCGCAGGCATACTAGGGGTTGTTTTAGCACATGTTATTGCTGACTTTATTGCGGCAACGCTTGATCCACACCTTAAATCTGCAGCTTTTGGTATTGTTATCGGAGGATTGTTACCTTTGATTGCTGTTCCATTTATGGAAAGATACGTAACAAAAAGCAAGTACCATATTGTGGCTGGTGATCATGAAGATATTAAAAAAGATTTAGATGATCATCATCACTAATTCTCTATAGCCAAATCTAAATTTAAAATCTATGTGGTTGTTAAAATAACTACATGGATCTAACTTTAATATATACAATAGTTGGTTTTAGTCTTGCTGCTTATTCGGTTATTGCAAATGATTCAGTTCAAACTCTTGGTACTTTTATTGCCTCTAACCAACGTTTCAAATGGTATTGGTTGGCGACTGCAGCTTCTGCAGTACTCGCGTTCACTCTAATTTATGGATGGAATATTAATGATGGTGATATTACTTTTGGACGTTTAAATAAAATTCCCTATCAAACAATTCAGTGGTATCATGCTGGCGCCCCATTAATACTTGTTATACTTACAAGGGTAGGGATTCCTGTCTCCACAACCTTTCTAGTACTTTCTGCTTTCGCCTCAACTGTTGTTCTTGAAAAAGTTTTAATGAAATCAGTTGTTGGTTATGGTTTAGCGGCTATGGTTGCTTATCTTGTGTGGTTGGCTGTTAGTTATTTTATTAATGAAAAATTTGATAAAGTAAAAGAGAATCACCGAAGAGCTTGGGTGATTGGACAATGGTGTACAACTGGATTTCTTTGGTACACATGGCTTAGTCATGACGTTGCCAACATTGCTGTTTTTCTTCCACGTCAGTTACCTGTAAGTTTATTAATCGTATGTATTGTTTTATTGAGTGTTCTTCTTTTTTATATTTTTTGGGATCGAGGGGGGCGTATTCAAAAAATTGTCTATTCGAAAACAGGCACTCGATACACTAGGTCTGCAACCATCATTGATTTTATATATGCAATAATACTACTCTACTTTAAACAATATAATGACATTCCAATGTCTACTACTTGGGTTTTTGTCGGCTTATTATGTGGTAGAGAGTTAGCAATAGCAACAATGAATAAAGAGTATAAACTTCGATATGTTTTTCCTTTAATTGGAAAAGATTTTTTAAAAATGATTTTTGGATTATCAGTATCTGTTGGAATTGTTTTATCGATTCATTATATTTTTATTCCAAATGGATTTTAAAAAAAAATTACTTTTTCTTTTTTAGTTCCTTTTTTAATTTAGGCCAATCATCATCACTTAAAATATAACCAACACATTTTTTTGTTCCACATTTACAAATATGTTCTTCAAAATCACTATCAAAAGGGTAACCATAATTATAAGTTAGCTCTGTATCTTTTTTAATATTTTTAATTGCCGATATCCAAATTTCATTATTAGTAATTTCTACTTCACAGTTTGGATCACATGAATGATTAATAAATCTGGCATGATTTCGTAGGACTCCTCCATCAATATCGTATTTTTTATTAAGCTCGAACACATACACCATTCCGGTTTTTTTATTTTTTTCAGCTTTTTTTAATTGAATATCGGCTCTTCTATCGCCTTCTTTTTTTGTTACTTTATCTCCAATATATTGGATTACTTGATCATCTTTTTTAATATTACTTGCTGCAAATAGTCCTGATCCATGAAGGGTGGAGCGTTTTTTGTACCAAAGTTTATGCATAATATTGAGGTTTCTTAATCTATTCGCCAATAATTTAATACAAATAAATAATATTAAAAATGATTTCTTTTAGGTATATACCTCAATCTATTAATAAGAGGTTTAAATAAATTATTGTGAATTTTGAAAATAACAAAAAATTTTACAGAACAATTTGGATTTCCGATACTCATCTTGGAACAAGTGGGAGTAAAAGTTCGATGCTGCTTGAATTTTTAGATCAGACAGACTCCGAATATCTATTTTTAGTTGGCGATATCATTGATGGATGGAGAATGCGTAAAAAAATGTACTGGCATCAAGAACACAATGATGTTGTCCAAAAAGTTCTTAAAAAAGCAAAAAATGGAACAAAGGTAAATTTAATACCTGGTAACCATGACGAGCTTTTAAAAGATTTTACTAATTTTTCATTTGGGGACATCTGTATTAAAAATGAAGATCGTCACACATTAGCAGATGGAAGAAAAGTACTCATTACTCACGGTGATGAATTTGATGCTGTTATTATTAATGCAAAATGGTTAGCAAAAATTGGTTCAGCACTTTATGAATTTTTACTTAAACTAAATAATGTAGTAAATTTTATAAGAAGAAAACTTGGTTTATCATACTGGTCATTATCTCAGTATCTTAAAAAAAAAACAAAACATGCAACGAATTTTATTAGCAACTTTGAGTTTGCAGTTTCAGACAGGGCAAGAAGAGAAAAAGCTGATGTAGTTGTTTGTGGACACATTCATAGACCAGAGATAAAAGAATTAAACGGTGTACTTTATTGTAACGATGGTGATTGGATAGAAAGCTGTACTGCACTAGTAGAGGATGAAACTGGAGATTTATCTATTTTAAATTGGGCAGAAGAAAGAGAAAGATTAAAACTTATTTCCTTTAAAGAAAAAAAGGAAATGAAAGAGAATGCCGCCTAAAAAAATTGCTTTAATAAGTGATGCATGGGATCCACAAGTAAATGGAGTCGTAACAACTTTTAAAAATATTATTCCTTTATTAAATAAAAAAGGTTTTGATGTTGAGGTTTTGCATCCAGAGATGTTTAGTAATTTTAGTTATCCTTGGTATAAAGAGATTAAATTTTCTTATAATACAAAAAATACTACAAGTAATTTTTTCAAAAAATATGATCCAGATATAATTCATCTAATTACTGAAGGCCCTGTAGGTTTTGCAGGAAAAAGATTTTCAGTAATGAAAGATTTAAAAATTACTTCTTCCTTTCATACACGTTTCCCTGATTATATTAAACAAAGATTCTTTGTTCCAAGAACTTTCACATATTCAATTCTAAGAAGACTTCATGAGCATTCGATTAATGTTCTAGTGCCATCAAACTCAATGATCACAGAACTTTTAAAATACAAATTTAAAAATCTTAAACTATGGAATAGGGGAGTTGATACAGATCTATTTAATCCTAGGAAAAGAAATAGATTTGATCAAGATATCAGACTAACCTATGTAGGAAGAGTTGCTATTGAAAAAAATATTAAAGAGTTTTTAAATATTAAAGGTAATTATAAAAAAACAGTTGTTGGTGATGGTCCAGAATTAAAAAAATATATTAACAAATATCCTGATATTGAATTTGTTGGTTTAAAAACAGGAGACGAACTTGCAAAATATTATGCAGATGCAGATGTTTTTGTTTTTCCATCCAAAACAGATACTTTAGGAAATGTTATTTTAGAATCTTTAGCATCTGGAACTCCAGTAGCGGCATTTCCTGTAACAGGGCCGAAAGATATTTTAACTGATACTGAAATTAATACTCTTGATAATAACTTGGAGATTTCAATACAAAAAGCACTTAAAATTAAAAGGGAAGATTGCAGAAACTTTGCATTAAAACTTACATGGGAAAAATGTACTGAACAATATTTAAGTTATATGATTGATGCCAAAACCGGCCAACCCATTATATAATCATATTTTTTTATAATATTATTATGACAAGTAATAGGTATAACCAATAACAAAAAGAGGAATCTGTAAACCAAAGTTAGTCATTAACGCTTTATCTTTTGTTATTAAACCAGCAATAGACCAACCAATAGCCCCTAATCCGTGAATAAAAATATTTATAGGATAATTATTAAGGTTGGTAAGAAGTATTCCTGTTAAAATTAAAACTGTACTTAGCCATTTTAAATTATTTGTTGTGAAAAAACTCATCAATGCTCCTGAAAGTAATTAAATTAATATATTTTATATATTATAGTATTTTGAAATTTTGTTTAATTATAACAAAAATGTAACATTCCTTTATTTTTTATCTAAAAGTTCTATAAGCGCCCGATGTTTGGATTAAAAAGCAGCTCTTTATTTAGTGATACGAAAAAGCTTGAAAGAGAAATCGACGGTTTTGTAGATATTCTCTCTGAAGTGGGATTAGTATTTAAAAGTATTGTTCCAACTTATCTTAATCATTCGGCAAATGGGAAGTTTGATGAAATGGTTGAAAAAGTTAAAGAAATGGAGAGCAAAGCAGATAAAATAACTAAAGAAGTAGAGCACACTCTATATGAGGAAACGCTTATACCTGATGCACGAAGTGATGTTTTACGACTACTAGAACATATGGATGAGTTAATCGGTATGTACCAAGGTAATTGTTACCATTTCTCTATTCAAAAACCAGATTTTCCAAAAGAGTTCCATCAAGATTTAATAGACCTGACTGAAACTGTGGTTAATTGTGTAGAAGCATTATGTTTAACAGTGCGTTCTTTTTTTCGTGATATCAAAACTGTACGTGATAACGGACATAAAGTTACATTTTATGAAAAAGAATCAGATATAAAATTTAGTTCCTTGGCACGAAGAATTTTTGATTCTCAACTTCCTTTAGATCAAAAAATGCATCTTCGATATTTTGTGGAAAAAATTGATCGCATTTGTGATCAAGCAGAAGATATAGCTGATGAAGTTCAGATCTATGCAATTAAACGATCAGTTTAATAATTAATGGACATATCAATCATTATATTTCTCTTAGGAGGATTATTTCTTGGATGGTCTTTGGGGGCAAATGATGCGGCGAATGTTTTTGGAACAGCAGTTGGAACACGAATGGTACGATTTAAAACAGCTGCTATCGTCTGTAGTATCTTTGTTATATTGGGTGCAATTATTAGTGGTGCAGGAACTACAGAAACATTAGGTAAGCTTGGTGCTATCAATGCGCTCCCTGGTGCCTTTGCCGCTTGTGTTGCTGCTGGAGTTTCTGTGTACCTCATGACGAAAGTGGGTTTGCCTGTCTCCACGACGCAAGCGATTGTCGGCGCAATCGTTGGATGGAATTTATACACGGGATCAGCAACCGATATAAAAGTGCTAATTACAATACTTGGAACATGGGTATTATGTCCTGTTATTGCAGGATTAATCGCCATGGCCTTTTTTACTCTTACAAAAAATTTTATTTTAAAAAAAAAATTACATATTCTTAGATTAGATGCGTATACACGTACAGCTCTTCTATTAGCGGGTGCTTTTGGTGCTTATAGTTTAGGAGCAAATAACATTGCCAACGTGATGGGTGTATTTGTTCCGATCTCTCCTTTTACGGATATTTCAATTTCTAGTTTTTTTGTTTTTAGCTCGAAAGAACAATTATTTTTACTAGGCGGTATAGCTATTGCTATTGGTGTTTTCACTTATTCTAAAAGGGTTATGTTTACAGTAGGTAATGATTTATTAAAGATGTCGCCAGTTGCAGCTTTTATCGTTGTTATTTCTCACTCCATCGTTTTATTTTTATTTGCCTCTCAAGGTATTAGTGATTTTTTACAGTCAGTTAATTTACCATCTATTCCTTTAGTTCCTGTTTCAAGTTCTCAGGCTGTTGTCGGTGCTGTTATTGGAATTGGTTTATTAAAAGGAGGTAAAGAAGTACAGTGGTCTATAGCAGGAAAAATTACAATTGGTTGGTTTACACTGCCAATTATAGCAGCATTAATTTCGATGTTGTTACTCTTTATTCTTCAAAATATTTTTAACTTAAATGTTTTTATTTAATCCTGTTATAATTTAAAATAAATTCTTCCTGTTCCTCTGTTTCAATAGCCCCTTTTCTTTTTTCTCTAACTATCTCTATTGCTTTTTTATTATCTTCACCAAATTCTATCAACAAAATGGCAGCGATAGTTCCAGAACGTCCTTTTCCTCCCATACAATGAATAACAATATTTTTTCCTTCCATTAAATCATTTTTTAATAATACTTTTGTTGTTTCCCATTTTTCATTAAATTGACGATCCGGTGCTTTTAAATCTTTAATAGGCATATGCATCCATTTTAAATTTTTAGCGTATATAGAACGAACAAAATTTTTTTTATCACACAGTTTTTCAAATTCTGAATCTTCAACTAAACTTAGAATAGTATTACAGCCTAGATTAATAAAGTTATTTAAATCTGCTAAAAAAATACTTTCCTTATATAAAATTTCTGATCCCTGTCTTCCTGGAAAGCAGGTAAGAAAAATTTTTCCACTAACATCTTTTGATTGTACAAAGTCATACGCCAATTTATCCATAACAGTATATTTTATTAATATTATTTAGTATCAAGAATATTGTATCGCCACGCTTGAGTTTTACGCAATACTTTTTTTGTAATAATTGTATGAGTTAATCGGACTGCAACTGATACATAGACTATTAACATTGCCATCGCAGCAGCTTTAGCAACTTCTCCTTGTTCATCTAAATGAATAGCAGACACAGACGCTAGAGTGGTATCATAAGAATAAAGGAAAATTACCCCAGAAACTGTAGTCATAGCATTGACAAATAAATAAATAGAAACATCAAAAATGGGTGGTAGACAAACTGGTAATGTTACACGCCAAAACATCTTATAAATCGGAATTTTTAAAGATAAAGAAACAGATTCAAACTCTTTATCCATTTGCTTTAAAGCTGTTATGGCTGTCAAGTGAGATACTGTATAGAAATGAACAATAGTATTTACAACCAAGATAATCATTGTTGCGTAAATAAAATTTAGAGGATTATCTTTTGCATTAAAGAAAAATATATAGGCCAATCCTAATACCAGCCCTGGAACAGCCATTGGCATAAGAGCAAAAAATTGCACTATATTTCTATATCCCTCATTAATTCTTAACTTTTCAATTAAGTAAGCGCCAACAAAAATAATAATGGTGCCAAATATTGCTGTATAAAATGCCAATCGGACAGAATTATAGAAAGAATCCCAACCAAGTCCGGCTACTTGAAAATCATAATTTTTTAACGTAAAGTTTAAGTTATAAGGCCAAAATTTAACTATTGCACCGTATTGCGCCATCCCTATCATTAATATTATAATTAAAGCTAAGGCCGAACAGAATCCAAGCATAATCATATCAACCTTAAAGTGCTTCTTAGGTTTAAACACAACGGATCTAGATGTGAGTAAAGAAATTTGTTTTTTTCTTGAATAACGATCAATAAAAAAAGCTATCATCGCAGGAACCAATAACACCATTGAAATTACTGCACCCATTTGAAAATTTTGCATCCCAACAACTTCTTTATAAATATCAGTTGCTAAAACATTATAGTTTCCGCCTATAACTTTAGGAACACCAAAGTCAGTAAATACTTGAGTAAAAATTACAAAAGCCGTACTAATGATTCCATATCTTGCACCTGGGATAGTAATCGTAAAAAATGCTCTAAGTTTAGATGTTTTTAAAACGTCCGCAGCTTCATATAAACGTGAATCAGATAGTGATAAAGAAGTTGTCAAAATTATAAGCGCATGAGGAAAAGTCCAATACACAGAAGCCATAATTATACCAATAGGTCCGTATATTGATTTTCCTAACAACACTTCTTTTAAAACACCTTGATTGCCAAACCAATACACAAGAGCTATCGCAGCTAGAATCGATGGACTTAATAAAGGTATTAAAGCTATTAATTTAAAAAAACCTTTAAAAGGCATACAAGTTCTTGTTAGAGCATAAGAAAATAAAAAAGCCAAAACAACAACTATAACAGTGGAACAAATAGCAACAAATAAACTATTATACAGTGATTGAAATAACGCTGGTTCTTGAAGATATAAGTTATAGTTTGTAAGACCTATAAATTCCCCATCTTTATTTTGTAAACTTTTCGAAATTAAAGAACCAAGAGGTAAAACTAAAAATAATAAAAAAAGAATAATATAGGATATGAGCATAAATAACCCAACTCGATCACTTGAATCTTTACCTCTACGTATATTTGCAAATTTGAATAAACTCATATGTTTAATTATGTTGAATAAATACGAGCATCTTCTTTAGAAAAATATAAATTCATTTCTTTATTAATATCTAATTCAATTTTTCTTGCAGTAGCACTCGGGACATCAACAATAATTAATTCATCTGTAATATTAATAGTTTCAAAATAAACTCGTTGAAAAGATCCTAAAAATTCAATTTCTTTAATTGTGCCTGGAATCATATTGTCATCCTGGTTATTTTGTTTAAATTGAATGTCCTCAGGTCTAATAGCTAGTTGAACAGAATCATTTGCTTTAAACTTTCCTATATCACAAGTGATCTCTATTTTATTACACTTTACTTTGTTTGAACTATCAATAACGGCAGGAATAAAATTCATGCTACCAATAAAAGAGGCTATAAAAGGAGAATTAGCTTTTGTATAAATGTCACTTGGCGTTCCTGACTGAATTATTTCCCCATCTTTCATTACAAAGATTCTGTCTGCCATTGTTTGTGCTTCTTCTTGATCATGGGTAACCATAATAGTTGTTACACCAAGCTTCCTTTGTAAATCTCTAATTTGTTTTCTTAAAAAAACCCTAACCTTTGCATCCAATGCGGATAACGGTTCATCTAATAACAATAATCCAGGGGATGTTGCTAATGCTCTAGCTAAGGCTACACGTTGTTGCTCACCACCAGATAGCTGGCTTGGATACTTTGTTGCATGTTCAGTTAGATTAACTAAACTTAATAATTCATCTACTCTTTTTTTTATATCTGCTTTTTTCCATTTATTATTTATTAAACCATACGATATATTTGAAAAGACAGACAGGTTTGGAAACAAGGCATAAGATTGAAAGACAATTCCAAAATCTCTATTTGATGGAGGCTCATTTGATATATTAATATTTTTTTGAATAACAGATCCTGTACTTTGAGTTTCTAAACCTGCTATACATCTTAGTAAGGTTGTTTTGCCACAACCAGAAGGACCAAGAAAACAAACAAATTCACCTTCTTGTATATTTATATCAATATTTTTTATTGCTTCAAAAGATCCGAATGATTTCGATAAATCTTTAACTTCAAGATATGTGTTATTATTCAGCATAGAATTAAATAAGTTTTAAGTAAATTTAACATAGTTATAGCTTGTTATACGCAAAATTATATTGAAATTTATGAATAATTGTTAACAATTTTTTAATATATGCTTAACATGATTGTCATATTTAAAATGAATAAATCTAAAATTTTAATCGGAGGTAATTATATGTTCTTAATAAAAAAAACATTTAAAACATTAAGTACTGTTTTAATTTTTTTATCTTTATCAACATTTAATCAGTTAGCAAATGCTGGTGAGTTATTAGTTTACTCAAGTACTGATGCAGATAATTTAAAACATTACATGGATGAATTTCAAAAATCACATCCTGATATTAAAGTAAATGTTGTACGTGAATCAACAGGTACGATGGCTGCTAAAATGATGGCAGAAAAAGATAATCCACAAGCAGATTTTTTATTCGAAATGGCAGCTACCGTTGCACTTAATATGGAAGCAGAAGGTATGTTTGTAGAATATACACCAAAGGGTATGGATGCAATTGATCAGCGATATGTAGATAATACTGCCCCTGTTACTTGGGTTGGAAACTATGGTTGGGCTGGTTGTATTTGTTGGAATAGAATAGAAGCAGAAAAAAATGGTTTACCAAAACCTACAAGTTGGGCTGAGTTAACAAACCCAATTTATAAAGGTCATATTTCTATGCCTAATCCTGCATCATCTGGTACAGGCTTTTTGGATGCATCTAGTTGGATTCAAATATGGGGCGAAGATAAAGCATGGGAATACATGGATGCTCTTCATGAAAATATAGGTGTTTATACTCACTCTGGTTCTAAACCTTGTAAACAAGCTGGTTCAGGTGAATTTACAATTGGTATTTCTTGGCCGGGCAGAGCTATTAAAGTTATCAAAGCTGGTGCACCAATTGATATGATTATTCCTGATGAAGGAATAGGTTGGGAAATGCAAGTGGTAGCTATAATGGAAGGAACGGACAATCTTGAAGATGCTAAAACATTAATGGATTGGACTTTAGGAGATGGTATGAAGTTATTTGGAGAAAGACAATCTATTATTGCTGATTCTTCCAAAGTAACTAAAGATCCTGAGCTTCCTGATTTTTATGATGAAGTTCAAGCAAAATTAATTAATAACGATTTTGTTTGGGCGGCTGCAAATAAAGATCGTATTGTTGCTGAATGGAAAAAAAGATACGACGGAAAAACTGAACCGAAAAGTTAATTTTTTATTTAATTAATAATTATGGGGATGTTTACATCCCCATTTTTTTTTACAATGGGTGAAACTGGAATTTTTTTACTAATCCTTTTTGCAGCATTACTTCATGCTAGTTGGAATATAATAATTAAATCAATTACGGATTCTCAAGTTGCAATGTCCTGGAAAATGCTAATTCAAAGCATAATCTTTTTTCCCATTTTATTTTTTGTGCCTATTCCTGAAGGCATAACGTGGTTTTATTTAATTTTATCACTTCTATTACATAGTGCGTATTTTTTAATTTTAGGAAGTATGTATAATAAAGGAGATATAGCTATAATTTATCCTGTCTTTAGAGGTTTTGCGCCTGTTTTTGTTACAATCTTATCAGTTATTTTTTTAAAAGATTTTATAACTACAAAAGGTTTCATTGGAATAGGTATTGTTGTTTTTGGATTACTTTTATTAACAAAGGAAAATTACAAAAATAAATTAAATATCAAACTAATAATTATTTCATTATTCGTTTCCATAATAATTGCGCTCTATACTTTTTCAGATGGAGCAGGAGTGAGAAGCTCTGCTAATGAATTTAGTTTTATTGTATGGAATTTTTTTTTAGGTGGCTGGCTTACTATTAGTTATGTTTATTTAACAAACAAAAGTGGTTTATTTAAATTAAAATTAAATCAATTTGCGCTAATAACTATTGCTTCTGTTATGTCGTTTACGGCTTATGGTATAATTATATGGAGTATGAATCATCAACCAATTGCTTACGTATCGTCTATTAGAGAGTCTAGTATAATTATAGCGTCATTAATTAGTTTTATATTTCTGGGTGAAAAAATAACAAATATTAGACTAATCTCAGCAGTAATATTTTTTGTTGGTGTTTATTTTATATTTAATTCTTAAATTATTTTACTAAGAAGTTGCTTGGAACGATTTTTCTACATACTTTCGAAAATGTTCCACTGAAGGCGTTTTTTTATTTAATATTTTTGCTTGATCATCAAAGCGTCTCATTTCCACTGCTTTTTTCATTTGTGGTTTATTAATAAATTCTTCTGCTTCTTCTTTAGAAAAAATGCCCCCTTGCACTTTCAAAGATATTTTTGATGCTTCAGATAATTCGTCATAATATCCTTCCTCAACTGCTGCAAGATATCGCTTAGATGCAACGTGTGCTCTAATAGGAAGTGTTACCTCTTCCCCAAAATATTTTGATAAGTAATCTGCTCCTAAATCTTCATGAACACCGTCTTTCCCTTGATGAATAGGATCTTTATCTTCGTATAAAAGATGCCCAATATCATGAAGTAAAGCAGCGGCAATAAAAGCATCTGATTTATTATGTTGTTCTGCAAGTTCAGCACATTGAAGAGCATGTTCTAGTTGTGTTACATTTTCATTGCCGTATTGAATATCGGAACCTTTTTTTTCTAATAATTCAAGTAAGTAGTTAACAATATTATCTGACATAAATATATTTTAACTTATAAGAATATTTTTTACAAATATAAGTTAAACTATTTGATAAGACATCGATAAAGATCTAAGAGAATAGTTGAAAAATTTAATGGATAAAAAACTTTTAACTCCTGGTCCTCTAACAACCTCCATGAGTACAAAAGAAGCAATGCTTCATGATTGGGGATCGCGTGATCAAAAATTCATAGATTTAAATCAATCTATTCGTGACTCATTAATCAAATTAATTGACGGAGAGGGTAACTATCAATGTGTACCTATGCAAGGAAGTGGAACCTTTGCGGTTGAATCAATGATTAGTTCACTCACGCCAAAAGATGCTAACATTTTAATTTTAATTAACGGTGCGTATGGTCAACGAATGAAAAAAATGTGCGCCTACTTAAATAGAAGTGCTATTGATTATGAAGTGGCAGAACATGAACCTCACGATATGAAGAAATTAGAAGAAATTATTGATGCTAATAAACAACTCACCCATGTCTTTGCTGTTTATTGTGAAACTACATCGGGAATCCTAAATCCTATCAATGATATTGCTAATGTAGTTAAGAAAAAAAACTTATCTTTATTTATTGATGCGATGAGTGCCTTTGGCGCTCTTCCTCTTAGTAGTAAAGATGTTACTTTTGATGCTGTTGCAGCATCATCCAATAAATGTTTAGAGGGTGTTCCTGGTGTTGGATTTATTTTAATGAAAAATGATGTGATTGAAAAAGCAAAAGGAAATTGTCATTCATTAAGTTTAGATTTGTATGATCAATGGACCGCAATGGAGAAAAATAAACAATGGCGCTTTACACCACCTACGCATGTATTAGCCGCATTCAATCAAGCAATTGATGAACATCAAAAAGAAGGTGGGATTGAAGGACGACACAAAAGATATAAAAATAATTGTAAAATCATCTGTGATGGAATGAAAGAGATTGGCTTTGAGCAACTCTTACCAGATGAATTACAAGCGCCTATTATTATAACTTTTAAACAACCAAGTGATCTAAACTTTAATTTTCAAAAATTTTACAATGCTCTTAGTGATAAAGATTTTCTTATTTATCCAGGGAAATTAACTGTTGCTGATACTTTTCGCATTGGATGTATTGGTAATTTAAATGATCAAGATATGAAAGATACACTTACAGCTATTAAAGAGGTAATAAGCGATTTAAAGATAAGCTTATGAGTAGTTCAGATGCGGTTGAAATTCCTTTAATTAAAGCAACTAATGAAACATTAAAAGGTTATGGGTATTTAATCGACTCATATGAAAATAGTGATATTGAAATTGTCACTTGGCCCAAACAGGGCTGGCGTGAAATTGATGAAGGTACAGGAAATGAAGGTGGGAGTACAGAAGGACCTTTTGATGCTTGGTGGGAAGGAAGCACACTGTACGGACAAAATAATGCCGTTCAACATAACAGCAACTATGAAGTAGACGGAAAATATATACTTGGTCATGCCTTAGCTCCTGACAGTGAAGCAACAACAAAATATACACGTCCAGAAAATATTTATATCTGGCATGTAAATTATCATCCAGATGGAGGACAACTTTTTTATCCTTCAACAAGAAGTCCTTTTATATCTCCTTTAGCATTACCTGGCGATGATGTGCAAGTTGGCGATTTTAAAGCTTTTTATTTTGATGGGTCACAGGGATTGTATATTCATCCCAATATCTGGCATGAGGGAGTGTTTCCTATTGAAGAAAAAAGTTCTTTTCAAGGTCGTCAAGGAAAGGTTCACGCAAGAGTTAGTATTGATTTACAAAAAGAATTTAAAAAATATATTTTTTTTAAAACTTCATTTTAGTATTATAATGTTTCTATTTTTTAACTTATGAAAATAATTCATTTATCTGATCCTCATATCTTTACTGACAAAATTCATGGAATTGATCCGGTAGACAGATTTAAAAAAGCTCTGGATCATATAAATACTAATCATAATAATGCTGATCTATTTGTAATAACTGGTGATATAACTGACCAAGGCGATAAAGAATCGTATCAATTGTTTCAAGAAATTGTTGATTCTATAAATTTGCCAAAAAACTTAGCGCCAAAACTTATTATAGGTAATCATGATAATCGTAAAATATTTATAGATACTTTTAGTTTCACTAAACTAGATAATAATGGCTTCATTCAATATTTTATAGATATAGAAGATAATAAATTTATTTTTTTAGATACGAACTTAGAAGGAACTGACCAAGGTCATTTCTGTAATCAACGACAGCAATGGCTTATAAATAAGTTAGAGGAAGGGTTAGAAAAAAACATCTACTTATTTATGCATCACAATCCTCTTCCAACCGGTCACATTAAAAGTGATGGTTTGGGACTTCAGCAAATAAAAGAATTTAAAAAAATATTAATAAAATATAAAGAAGTTATAAAACATATTTTTTTTGGACACCAACATATTACTACTTCTGGTAAATATCTAGGGATAACATTTTCTTCACCTAGAAGTACATGGTCACCATTAATTCCAAATTTTTCAGAAACCTTTAGATTGGGAACTGCTTATACTGATCCAAATTATAATGTTATTCTTTTGCAAAAAGATTCTTTAATCGTGCATAGCGAAGATTTTTTAAAAGCACACGTAGATTGGTTGGATTATACAATAAAGTGAGATTATTTTTTCTCTATAACAAAAATTTCGTTATAAAAAAATAGACCTTTATTTTTAGTGATAATTTTTTCAACAATTTTTTTATAGTTTTTTGATTTTTCTGCGAGCATAACTTTATCATCATCCATTTGATTAACATAAATAGATGCGTTCCATGCAGAAAAGATTAAAGATGTTGCAATGCTCCCACTAATTTCATTGGGTAAGGCCCTCAGTTCACATTTAATATTTTTTTTATCTTTAAATACTATTTTAGCTAATAAACTTTTATCTAAATTTGTTTTCAAATTCTTAATTATACTATCACTTAACGTTGGAAATGGATTTTCTTTGGGCCAAATTTTTTTTATTATTTCATTTGCAGGGTCATTACCAGAAGCATGAATAGTTAATAATTTACCTTTAGACTTCAAAGCTTTAATCATTGGCTCAATAACATACTTTATTTTTTTTTCAGCAGATATCCTTGATCGATAAGGTTGAGCAGCAATAATTAGATCAAACTTATTTACAGGATTATATTTAGTTGGAATTAGTTCATTCACATTAAATTCTTGATCTTCTCTATATATTATCATTACAGATGGTTCTTGATATGTTGGATTTCCTGTTTTTTTGTTAATCTCAATATTCCATTTTTTTTCTAAGAAAGAGTTCTGTTTTGCTAATTGCTCGGCAAAATCAATAGAGGTGTAGCCTTTAAGCTTAACAACATTCCAATTTATTTTTTTTTGCTTTATTTTATTATTAGAGCTTAGTTTTGCGGCCTCAGCATAATGAAGATTCGAAATTACAAAAACAGTATTTTTATGTTCCACAAACCTATCTGGTAATTTCTCTAAACCTAATCTTACATCTTCTATACTTATTTCTTTTGTTGAAATTAATAGAGGTATGGTTGGTTTTGCCTCATGACATTGTCTCATTACATTCATTAAAAGAGAGCCGTCACCCATGCCTGCATCAAAGATTTTTATTCCTGGTTTAGTGGGATTAATTTTTTTTATATAAGGACGAATTGAATCTGCGATTTTATTTTTTTCATTAGTTGTGGTAACAAATAAAAGATATTTCTGTCTGTTATCATAAAATCTAAAATTTTTTTTCATTTTTAACTTAATAATTAATTACCACGGCAAAGAAAAAGTTTTTACATTTGTAAAGCTTTTCATCGCTTCAATAACACCTTCTTTATAACCTAAACCTGAATCTTTAATTCCACCAAAAGGTGACATTTCAATGCGGTAACCGGGTACTTCCCATATATTTACAGTACCCACATTTAAATTTTGAATATATTTTTTTGCCCGTATAAAATTGTTTGTGCATACACCTGAAGATAGACCAAAAGCTGTTGAATTTGATATAGTAATAACATCATCATCATTATCGGGTACCCTTATAATAGGTATCACTGGACCAAAAGTTTCCTCCAGCACCAATTCACTCTTTGGGTTTACATTATCGACAACAATAGGTGGAAACAATGCTCCATTTCTCCCAGGGTGATATAATATGTTTGCACCTTCTTCTTCTGCCATTGAAACTCTTTTATCAAATAACTCTGCTGCCTCAATATTCACTACAGTCCCCAGTTCTGTTTTGAGATCCATAGGATCGCCATAGGTAATTTTTTTTGCTCTATCTAAGATCATTGCAACAAACTTATCAGCAATTTTATTTTGACATAAAATTCTTTTCACAGCAGTACATCGTTGGCCAGAATTTTTTGTAGCACCAGTGACAGCTAACTCGACAGCTTTTTTTAAATCGTCATCACTTAAATCATTTAGCACTATCAGTGGATCGTTTCCGCCTAATTCCAATACAGTTCTTTTATATCCGGCTTGTTCCGCTATGTATTTTCCAACACCAACACTACCAGTAAATGTAATTAAATCTATGTTGGGATTTTTAATCATTTCTAAACCAATATCTTGTGGCCATCCAGTAACTACAGAGAACATTTCAGGTGGAAGTCCTGAATCATACAAAACATCTGCAAGAAGCATTGCTGTCATAGGTGTTAATTCTGTTTGTTTACAAACTGTACAGTTATTAGTTGCAATTGACGGAGCAATTTTATGAGCTACCATATTAAGTGGATGATTAAACGGTGTAATAGCAGATATTGCTCTAAGAGGCTCTCTAATAGTAAATATTTTTCTTGCCTTTCCGTGAGGAGTTAAATCACATGAAAATATTTCACCATCATCTAGAATACATAATTGAGCTGTTAATGAAAAAACATCAAAAGCTCTTCCTACCTCATAAAGTGAATCTTGCTTAGATATTCCTAATTCGTATGTAATTACATCTGATATCTCATCTTTTCTTCTTACAAGTTCCTCTGCTGTTTTTTGTAAAATTTGCTGACGCTCATATCTAGTTAATTTTGATTGATAGTTAGACGCAATCTCAAGTGCTTGTTTTGCATGATCAGAAGTTCCAGCAGGAACTGTGCCAATAATTTCATTTGTGTAAGGATAGAGCACTTCTATTTTTGTTTCTGCATCTATTTTTTTTCCTGCAATACGCATTGGTTCGTGTTTAATTGTATTTGTCATCACATTGCTCCTGCTATTGCATAATAAAAGGCATCATAATTATTTAGTTTATTATTGGTGTCAACAGAATTGATTTTCTTATTAGAAATGAATGGAACTTCTCTCTCATGAAGACCTCCATGTGAACGGAGTGGTTCTTTTAATTTACTAAGATCGTGAGCACTTTTAGCAGAACCAATAGTCATATTTTTAGATGACATACAAATAATATCTCCCATCCTGTCTCTTGGTAAATCATATTCCATACATCCTATTTCATTAGTCACAACAACCTCAATATCTTCTATTTTTTTAATTTCTTTAATTGTTTCATCTATTTTTGATTTATCTTCTAAATAAATTGTTGCGAAAGAACCTAATGCCCCATGATGAATAACATATGGATCAGTAATAGGTAGAATAACTTTTGAAACATCAGGTCCTAATTTCTTATCAAGAATATCTTGAAGAAATATTGCATTAGGTGAACCATCAGGTTTTGATTTTGATTGCATACCATGATCAGCTGTAATGATGATTGAATTATTATTTATATTTAATTGTCCAATATACTTATCAAACATTGCATAAAAACTATTTGCTACATCATCACCTGGTGCATATTTGTGTTGGATAAAATCTGTTGTAGATAAATACATAATGTCCGGTTTGAACTCAGAAAGAATTTTAACACCAGCAGCCATTACAAACTCAGATAAATCTTGAGAGTAAACATCTGGGACATTCATACCAAGCCAATCATTAATATTGTCTATTCCATTTTCATTTTTTGTTGCTTGATCAGATTTTTCAGAAGAGAAACATATTGCACGAGAGTCAGTAAATTTGAGTCCATGGGATAATAACTTACGAAGCTTATCTTTTGCTGTTACGACTGCAATTTTTGCTCCTTGCTCATAAAACTTTTGAAATATTGTTGGAGCTCTTAAAAACTTTGGATCATTCATCATGACCTCTTCTCCTGAGGAAGGAGTATAAAAAAAATTTCCACATATACCGTGAATTGAACTAGGTCTTCCTGTTACAATAGATATATTATTAGGGTTGGTAAAACTAGGAATTGCACTATTTGCCAATAAGTCCTCTCCATTTATTTTTAAAGCATCAATATTAGGTGTTAAGTTTGAATTTGATGCTTTCTCAAAATATTCTTTTTGACTTCCATCTAAACAAATAACAATTGCAGTTGATGAAGGGATTCCCGGATAGACTCTTTTATTTATTTCTATTGGATGTGTCATCTTTTTGTAATTTTAAAAGTGGTATCTATAATGAATTAAATATAAAACCAATAAGATTTGTCTATTAGCTTAGTATTTTTTATTATTTTATTTGCAGCTCTTTGCCATGCAAGTTGGAGTGCGATAGTTAAAAAAAGTAGAAATAGTCTTGCAATTATGGCCTTTACTTCCATAATTGAAATAATAGTTTTTCTTCCATTAGTTTTTTTTGTCCCTCTTCCAACAATTAACATATGGTATTTTTTAATTGCTACTACTATTTTACATGGTTTTTATCGATATAGTGTAATTGTTTCTTATAATTATGGTGATTTGTCTTTTGTCTATCCAATAGCGAGAGGTGGCTCATGTTTTATAATTGGAGTAATTAGTTTATTTCTAATTTCAAGTGATATTAGTTTTTTTGGAATTGTAGGAATTTTAATTACTTGTTTAGGTTTGTTTATGATTTCATTTATTTCAACTAAAAAATTTAATCAAAAAGGATTTTTGCTCGCAATTTTAACAGCAGTTCTGATTGCAACTTATACAATGATTGATGGTATTGGAGTAAGAAATACTGAAAATGCTTTTACATATATATTTTGGATGTTGCTATTAAACGGAATACCCATGTTAATTTATGCGCTCATTTCTAAAAATGGCTTTCGTAAGAAAAATACTTATAGCCTTATAGAAGGAACTAGCGCAGGCGTGCTTGCTATTCTTGGTTATGGGCTTGTTGTGTGGTCAATGCAATTTATAGAAATAGCGTATGTCTCAAGTATTCGTGAAGTAAGTATTGTTTTAGCAACAATAATTAGCTTATATTTGCTTAAAGAAAAGGCTGCCTCCAAAAGAATCATACCATCAATACTAATTGTAACTGGCGTAACTCTTGTATATTTTCAGATTAACTAAATCTTAAATTTTTTATTAAATTCTCTAAAAAAACTAGACTATTGGTATTTTATTTTTTATAGCAGGAAGTTGTGGAACAAGATGTAAAAAAAGTATCGTTGGAAACAGAAACTATATGTTGCGATGGCGGTCAAGATGGTTTAGGACACCCAGCAGTTTATTATAGCTTTGATAGTCAAGATAAAGTTATCTGTGGTTATTGTGGTAAAATTTACATTAAAGAAAAAGAGTAATTCATATGTATAAAGAATCTTGGGGAGAAAAAAGAATTTGTCCGATGTGCAGTAAACAATACTACGACTTGGGTAGATCTGAATTAGAATGTCCTGAATGTGGTAAAGAGATTGAAGTGACTACAATGTCTAGACCTAGACGTGGAAGAAAACCAGGTAGTACAAATGCTGCTCCTTTAGTAAATCCAAATCCACCTAAACCTAAAGAAAAAGAGGATGAGCTTAATATTGAAAATTTGGATATAGATAACAATGAAGATAATCTCGAGGATGATACAGTTCTTATCGAAGATGAAACAGAAATTGATCCAGCTTCCGACGCAGGTATAAAAACACCTGAAGATGGTGAAGAAGAATATTAATTTTTAAATAAAAAACTTACAATGTTTACTGTTCTGCGCAACACTTGGGCTCTTTTTTTCGGTTTTGGGATTATTAGCTTAGCACATGGTCTTCAAGGCACATTGATTGGTGTTCGGTCTATAATTGAAGAATTTAGTTTTATTTCAGTGGGATTAGTTGTTGCAGGATATTATGTTGGTTATCTAACAGGCTCCATAATTATTCCAACTTTTTTAAAACGTGTTGGACATATACGTGTCTTTGCAGCTCTGGCATCTTTAGCATCAATTGCAATATTACTACACTCGATATTTCTTGATCCTTATACCTGGTTTATAATTAGAATTTTTACTGGGATAAGCTTATCCGGAATATTTATTATTATGGAGAGTTGGTTAAATGATAAATCAACTAACCAAACTCGCGGTAAATTGCTATCTGTTTATATGATTATTACTTTTGTCTTTGTTGGTTTAGGCCAGCTACTTCTTAACTTAAGTGATCCAGCTAAAGTAGATTTATTTATATTAGTATCTATTTTATTATCTTTTTCTTTACTGCCTATACTTCTGTCTAAGACAGAACAACCAAACACGACTGATACTAAAAGTCTTTCTCTTTCAGAATTTTATGCGATCTCTCCGTTAGGATTTGTGGGAGCTTTATTTACAGGTTTAGCACATAGTGCTGTATTTGGATTTGGTGCCGTTTATGCTACCTCAAAAGGATTGAGTATTTTAGAAGTTTCTATCTTCATGATAATTATAACTTCATTTGGTGCACTCTCACAATGGCCAATAGGTTATTTATCAGACAGAATGGATCGAAGATTAATTTTAATTGGTGTCACTTTCGCAGCATCTGGATTATGTATTCTTATAGTTGTGTCTTCTTATATTTCTCTGACTTTATTTTTTATACTAACAGCACTTTATTCTTGCATGTCTTTACCAATGTATTCTCTAGCTATTGCACATACGAATGATTTTCTTGAACAAAATGAAATTGTTGCTGCAAGTTCTGCATTTGCTAAACTTTTGGGCGTAGGATCTATTCTTGGTCCACTTATGGTTGCTGGAATGATGAGCATAGCCGGCCCTAATGGCTATCATATTTATTTATTATTAATTCACGGATTGCTTGGTCTTTTTGGTTTATATCGTATGACTAAGAGGGCTATTCCGATAGATAGTGAATCACAGTATGTGCCTCTGCCTCGCAATATTACACCAGCCGGTATGGAACTAAGCCCTATTACCGAACCAATCGAGGAAGAATAATTTTATAGTACAATCTATAGATTAATAATACTAAAATTAAGAAAATATAAATTGCTGGTTCAATTTTATTCGCTCTAACCAACATGTAAAAATGAACGCTGGATAAAATGGCTGCGGAATAAATTAAATAATGTATTTTCTTCCAAACTTTATAACCTATTTTTTTTAATATTTTTTTTGGAGAAGTTAAAACTAAAGGAATTAATAAAACAAAACTTAAAAAACCGAATGTTATAAACGGTCTCTTTATAATATCCTTAAATATAAAAGTTATATCAAAGAAATGATCGAGAACTATGTATGTCAAAAAATGACATGAAACATAAAAGAAAGCAAACAATCCAATCATTCTTCTTATCTCGATGAAAAAACGAAAATTTTTAAATTCACTTAAAGAAGAAATAAATAAAGTTAGCACAATTAAACGTAATGCCATCTTACCCATATTATCCATTAATTTTTCTATAGGATTTACCCCTAAAGAGCCGTTAATAAATTGATAAGACCAAAGAAGACTTGGAAAAATAATAGCTAAAAATATTAGAGGTTTAAATTTTTTAAATGATTGTGTTGATATCATTAATTAATAATATTTTCTCAAATCCATTCCTGAGTATAAATGACTAACTTCTTCTTCATATCCATTAAACATCAAAGTTTTTCGTCTTTTAAATTCACCGATACGTCTTTCTGTACCCTGACTCCATCTAGGATGATCAACAAAATTATTTACATTGGAATAAAATCCATATTCGCTAGGTGCCAACATTGACCAAGTTGCTTCTGGTTGTTTATCAACAAATCTAATAGAAGAAATAGATTTAATAGATTTAAAACCATATTTCCACGGCACAACTAATCTGAGAGGAGCTCCACTTTGATTAAGTAAATCATGCCCATATAATCCTGTTGATAATATAGTTAGGGGATGCATTGCTTCATCCATACGTAAGCCCTCTACATATGGCCAGGGTAGTAATCTTCTTTTTTGACCTGGCATTTCATCAGGTCTAAATACTGTTACAAATTGGATAAATTTTGCTGAAGATAGAGGGTCTGCAATTTTAATTAATTCTGATAAAGGAAAACCTTGCCACGGAATTACCATAGACCAGGCTTCAACACATCGTAATCTATATACTCTGTCCTCAATCGCTATTTTTTGTAATAAATTTTCTAAATCAAGAACTTGAGGATTATTAATTAAGCCCTCTAGATTTATTGACCATGGCTTAGGATTAAAATTGCTAGAATTTTCAGATGGGTCTGTCTTTCCCATGCCAAATTCATAAAAATTATTATAGGTAGTGATTTCCTCAAAACTATTTAAAGAGTCATTTTCATCAACTTGATTGGCATAAATATTTTGGTTTGATGAGTGATTTGCCTGAATGGTTGTCGATGTGCCTAAAACTAGACCGGCAGCTAAAGAAGATTTAATGAATTTTCTCCTATTTATGTAATGTTTATAAGGGGTTATTTCTGAAGAAAAAATTTTCATCTGTTTTCTATATATATCGTAAATAGAAAAAAGGTAGTTTGAAAAAACTTACTCTTCAAATTACCATATTTACTTGATACAAACTTATAATGAATCTTAAATATCTCTTAATTGTCAGTCTATTTATTACTTTTTTTAATTCTTCTTCATTTGCTGAAAAAACACATGGGATTTCTATGCATGGCAAACCAAAATATGAAGATGGTTTTAGTCATCTAGATTATGTAAATCCTAACGCTCCTAAAGGAGGCGTTGTGCGCTTTGGTGCCTATGGTGCATTTGATAATTTAAATAGAGTAGCTTTTAAAGGATCAAAAGCTGCTGGTCTTGGATATATTAATGACACTTTAATGAGAAGAGTTTGGGATGAGGCTTTTACTTTATATGGTTTAATTGCAGAGTATGCTGATATGCCAGAGGATAGATCATCAATTACATTTTACATTAATCCAAATGCAAAGTTTCACGATGGTTCACCTATTACAAGAGAAGATGTGTTATTTAGTTTAGAGACTTTTCAAACCAAAGGAACGCCAAATCAGAAAAAAACTTATGGGAAAGTAAATTCTACCGAGATGATTGGTGCAAGTGGAATAAAAATGAACTTTATAAATAATGAAGACAAAGAACTTCCTCTCATTGTTGCGGGTTTTCTCCCTATTATTCCAAAAAAATATTATAGTGATATTGATGTCACAAAAACTTTTTTAGATATTCCGCTTGGAAGTGGTCCTTATCGTATTGAAAGCTTAGATCCTGGTCGTCAAATAAAATACCAAAGAGTTAAAGATTATTGGGCAAAAGATTTACCTATTCACAAAGGACAATATAATTTTGATCAAATAATTTATGATTATTACAAAGACTCTACCGTACTTGTAGAAGCGTTTAAAGTTGGTGAGTATGATTATCGCCGTGAATATAATGCAAAAAGATGGTTCTCTGAATATGATTTTGATGCTGTCTCAAATGGTGATGTTGTTTTAAATGAAATGAAAAATGACAGACCATCAGGAATGAATGCATTAATTTTTAATTCACGAAAAGACTTATTTAGTAACCCGCGTGTCAGGTATGCTCTTTCTTTTGCTTATGATCATGAATGGATTAATAAAGTTCTCTACAATAATGCCTATGTTAGAACTGATAGCTATTTTGATAATTCACCTTTAGCTTCAACTGGCCTACCTTCTGAAAAAGAATTACAATTATTAGAACCTTTCAAAGATCAACTACCTGCTGAAATATTTACCACAACTTATGCACCACCTGAAACAGATGGTAGTGGAAATCCTAGAGAAAATTTAAGAATAGCAAAAAATATATTAGAGGAAGAAGGATGGGTCATCAATGATGGAAAACTAATGAAAGATGGGAAACATTTTGAATTTGAGTTTTTAATTGTCAGTCCTTCAGTTGAGAGAATTGCTTTAGCTTTCCAAAAAACATTAGAAGTATTGGGTATAACAATGAATGTGCGCACCGTAGATTCTTCACAATATCAAGCAAGGTTATTAAATTATGATTTTGATATGATTAAAGCTTCTTGGAATGTTAGTCTGAGTCCTGGTAATGAGCAACAATTTTACTACGGTTCAGAAGTAGGTAAAAAAGAAGGAAGTAGAAACTATGCAGGTGTTGATAGTAAAGTTGTTGATTATTTAATTGGACAATTAATTGGAGCACAAACGAGAGAAGAACTCACAACGGCAATACACGCCTTAGATAGAGTACTTTTATGGGGTCATTATGTTATTCCTTTATATCATAGCAACATCGACAGAATTGCTTATTGGAATATGTTCGAATTCCCTGAAACAATTCCTCTTTATGGGATTGTCATTGAATCTTGGTGGATTAATCAAGAAAAAGAAAAAAAACTAAACAGATAGTTTTTTAATGTCTCAAACTCGAGCAAATTTTTTAATGCTAATTGCTACTTTAATATGGGGCACAGCTTTTGTCTCACAGACAACTGGAATGGGCTCTATTGGACCATTTACTTTTAGTTTTTCACGATTTAAATTATTTTTTTCAACTTCTTCTTTATTTGATGGAATGATGGCATCCACCATAGCATTTCCAATGCCAACAATATCTAATTTATTTGTCATTTGTTTTTCTTATAATTGGTAAAAGCTGCACTATAATTACCCCTAAAAAAATTGCAACACATCCTAATAATTTATTTAAGTCTAAAGTTTGATTAATAAGTAACCACCCTGCAATAGTTGCAAATACACCTTCCATAGATAAAATAATAGCTGCAGGTGCTGGGCTTGCTTTTCGCTGTGCAATTATTTGCAATGTATATCCTAAACCAGCAGACAGAACTCCTGTGTATAATATTTCAAACCATTCAATTGAAATATTTATTAATGTAGGGCTTTCAAATGCTCCTGCAATAAGCAGCGATAAAAGAAATACAATAAAATATTGTATACTTCCATATGCAAACGGTGAGTTGAATTGTTTCATGAAAATATCAATCAGAATTAAATGAAATGCAAAACAAAAAGCTGAGATAAAAATTAATGCATCAGAGCGCTGTATCTCAACACTTTGATTTGATGATAGTAAATAAGATCCATAAACACATAATAAGATAGCAATCCAGATTATCCAATGAAGTTGAGAT